>NZ_JBALQK010000145.1:0-31781 GCF_036965845.1 Bacillus sp. JJ1127
AATTATATTATTTGAAATTAGGAGATGGTTTACATTGAAATTAACTATTAAAAAAAATCCTAAAATAAATTATTTGCAATGCCTACGTTGTTATAACAACTATGATTTTGCTGATTTTTTTGAAGGCTGCCCAAGATGCTTGGCTGAAAATATGCCGTCAAGTTTAAAAATAATATATAAACAGGATGATACGACTTGTGCATTACCTTATAAATCTTACTTTTCTATGGGGGAAGGAAATACCCCATTGATTCCTATATTAATTGATAAAGAAGAATTTGGGGAAATTTTCATAAAATACGAAGGTCAAAACCCAACAGGCTCACATAAAGATAGAATGAGTTCTTTAATTGTAACAAGAGCTATTGAAACAGGATCCGAAGGTGTAGTTGTAGCATCTAGTGGAAACGCAGGAATTTCATTGGCAGCCTATGCGGCTTTCGGAGGTATAAAATGTGTTGTAATTGCTTCGAAAAACTTAAATAATCGTATTCAATCATTACTTAAAGGTTATGGAGCAAACTTAATATTAACTGATACACCTGAAGAAAGATGGATTAAATTAAAGGAATATTCCGACAAGGGATTTTACCCTGCCAGCAACTATTTAACACCTCCCGTTGGAAGTAATTTTATTGGAATTCAAGGTTATAAAACTATTGCCTATGAAATTTTGCAACAATTGCAAGGAAAAGTACCTACTAAAATCATTGTTCCAGTTTCTAGAGGGGACCTATTGTGGGGAATTTGGCAAGGTTTTAAAGAAATTACCCTAAATAAAAATACACTAAAACTTCCCAAAATGATAGCAGTTGAGCCCTTTCCACGTTTAACAAATGTATTAAATGGAGTTCACTATACAGAAGAATTTATTGGAGAAACTGGGTTGAAATCATTAGACGGAACAACGGTGACTTTCCAAGCTTTGAGTGCATTACAAGAATCTAATGGATTAGCAGCAGTAGTTACCGAAGAACAGGCAAAAAAAGATCAACAATTCCTATTAACAAAGGGTCTTTTTCTTGAAAATTCTTCGGCTACAGTAATCCATACGATAAATCAATTAAAGAATCAAAACCTCTTAAAAAAAGAAGACATCGTAATTGCTATGGGGACATCTTCAGGTTTTTTAGAAGTTTAAATTCATCCATCAAATTAAAATTTTGCAGAACCCCTTGAACAAAAAATGTACATTTTCACCTGGAGATGTACATTTTCTCGTTTTGGGTTTTGGGGTATTTGCTTTTATTAGCTTGATGGGCATGTATGGTGACCCCTGTATGAACTTTTAAGAAAAGTTTTTTATCCTTCTTTATTTCAAAACTACATTAAAGCATAATATTGTCACGTCAATTTTAAAGCATAAGAATGTAATTGTAACATTTTTATGCTTTAAATCACAACAAAATAAAAAAACCACCAAATATGTATTGGTGGAGACGGTGGGAGTCGAACCCACGTCCAAAAATATCGGCACTTAAGCTTCTACGAGTGTAGTCGATATATTAGCATTTCGCGAACTCTTCGGCCTATCGACAGGCTTCCAAGTTGCTAGTCTGATTGTTCTCTTCCTTCGCCCTCAGACGGCGAACTCCGGCGTAGTCCACTTAGTTTGAGTCCCTTACCCTACCACATGGACGATGGAGGGAGGAACCGCTAAGCTGTATTAAGCAGCTAAAGCGAAGTTGTTTTGTTGTTTGCCAATTATAGGCTTTGACGTTTTAACGAGGCCGATCCCCTCGACTCGCAACCTAAGCTCGAACTATCCCTGTCGAATCCGTAACGTCCCCATGATAGAAATGGAGCATACGAAGAAATATCGTGATAGCTACTAAGAGCTGTTTTTCAATGTGCAACAACCTTACATAAGTTATTATATCATACGCACGCCGTTTTACAAATGTAAATATCTGTATTACATCTTTTGACGATCACGAAACGCGCGTGCAATTTCACGTTTAGCTTCTTTCTCTTTTAAATCGTGACGCTTATCATATTGCTTCTTACCTTTTGCTAAACCAAGTGCCATTTTTGCAAATCCATTTTTCAAATAAATTCTAAGTGGAATCAATGCGTAACCAGTTTCTTTTGCAGAGCCCGCTAACTTCTCAATTTCTTTTTTATGAAGAAGTAATTTTCTCGTACGAAGTGGATCATGGTTGAAACGATTCCCTTGTTCGTACGTACTAATATGCATATTATGAACCCATACTTCACCGTTATGTATACGTGCAAACGCATCTTTCAAGTTCACGCGCCCAGCGCGAATCGATTTAATTTCCGTTCCTTGAAGGACAAGCCCTGCTTCGTATGTTTCTTCGATGAAATAATCATGAAATGCTTTTTTATTTTGTGCAATAACCTTACCGCTACCTTTTGGCATTATCTGTCCCTCCTCTATTTTTACTATTGTAACAAATGTTAAAGAAAAGCGGAAGTGGCTCGTTTAGAATCTTAGGGCGGTGGAGCTCCCGACAAAGAAGCGCTTTTTGCTTCGTCCGAGGGGGCGAAGCGACCGTAGATTCTAGCCACTGGAGCTAGATCAAATAAAAAGCGAAAGTGGCTTCGCTCAGTATATAAGCGAAGCCACTTTATTCTTACTTACGCTTTTTCTTTTTCTTCTTAAATCCTGGGACATTTTCAAAGAATGGCTTTTTCTTTTTACCGTTACCATCTTTTTTCTCTGGACGACCAGATGACCCTTTCCCTTGACCACCACGTTCGTATTTTCTTCCACTACCACGTTCATTGTCACGTGCACCGCCACGCTCGTTATTACGTCCGCCGCGACCACTACGTCTCTTTCTACCGTCTTTCGGCTGCTCAATAACAACTGGACGATCTTTGAATTTACGTCTTGGCGTGCCTTTCATACCGACGATTTCAAAATCAATCGCACGTTCCTCTTTGTTTACATTAATAACGCGAATTGTAATTTCATCACCGATGCGGAAGACGTTACCTGTACGTTCCCCAATCATCGCAAAGTGCTGTTCGTCATAACGATAGTAATCATCTGTTAAATAGCTAACATGAACAAGACCTTCAATTGTATTTGGAAGCTCTACGAATAAACCAAAGTTTGTTACAGAGCTAATCATACCGTCATACTCTTCACCGATCTTATCAAGCATATATTCTGCTTTTTTCAGTTCGTCTGTTTCACGCTCTGCCTCAACAGCACGGCGTTCCATGTTAGAAGAATGCTCTGCGATATCTGGTAACTTTTCACGCCATTTCGCCTGTGTTTCATTATCGATTTTACCGTTAATGATATATTCACGAATTAATCTATGAACAATTGTATCTGGGTAACGACGAATTGGTGATGTGAAGTGTGTATAGAACTCTGTTGATAAACCGAAGTGACCTAAACTATCCGCATCGTAACGAGCTTGTTTCATCGAACGAAGCATAACTGTCGAAATCACGACTTCTTCTGGCTGCCCTTGAACCATTTCAAGAATTTGTTGCAGTGCACGAGGATGTATGTCATTCGCACGTCCTTTTACCGCATAGCCGAAGTTTGTGACAAACTCGAAGAAACGCTCTAATTTATCTTCTTTCGGATCTTCATGAACGCGGTACATAAACGGTACGTTCATCCAGTGGAAATGCTCTGCTACCGTTTCATTGGCAACAAGCATGAACTCCTCAATTAGCTTTTCTGATACAGAACGATCACGCATCACAACATCAGTCGGTTTTCCTTCTTCATCTACTAGCACTTTTGCTTCTTTGAAGTCGAAGTCAATCGCACCGCGGCGCATACGTTTTTCGCGTAAAATTTGTGCTAACTGCCCCATCTCTTTAAACATTGGCACTAGCGGCTCATAACGTTCAATTAGCGCTTCGTCTTCATCTTCCAAAATGCTTCTAACATCAGCATACGTCATACGCTCTGTCGTTTTAATTACACTTTGGAAAATCTCATGCTGTACAACATCACCTAGATTATTGATTTCCATTTCACAAGATAATGTAAGGCGATCTACTTTCGGATTTAATGAACAAATACCGTTAGATAAACGATGTGGAATCATTGGGATTACACGGTCAACAAGATATACACTCGTCGCTCTTTCAGCTGCTTCAACATCAATTGGAGAACCTTCTTGAACGTAATGACTCACATCCGCGATATGAACACCAAGTTTATAATTACCGTTCTCAAGCTTTGTTACTGTTACCGCATCATCTAAATCTTTCGCATCTGCGCCATCAATTGTAACAATCATTTGATCACGCAAATCACGACGATCTTTTAAATCTTCTTCTGAAATCGTTTCTGGTACACTGTTTGCATGTTCCATAACTTCTTCAGGGAACGCTAAAGGTAAATGATGTTTATGAATGACAGATAAAATATCTACCCCTGGATCATTTTTATGACCTAGAATTTGAATAACTTCACCTTCCGCACTTAAACGGTTCTCTGGATAGCTCGTAATTTTCACAACTACTTTATGGCCTTCTACAGCACCCATTGATGCGCTTTTCAAGATGAAAATATCACTTGTCCAGCGCTTATTATCAGGTATAACGAAACCAAAGTTCTTCGATTCTGTATATGTACCAACTAGTTCTTTCGTTCCACGCTCTAAAATACGAACAATTGTACCTTCTTGACGTGAACCACTTGATTGCGAGCTAACACGCGCTAATACTGTATCACCATGAAGTGCACCATTTAATTCTGTAGGCGGGATGAAAAGATCATCGTCTCCCGTTTTCTTCTCCTCTGGGACAACAAAAGCAAAACCACGCGCATGCCCGATTAATTTACCTCGCACTAAATTCATCTTTTCTGGAAGACCATAACGATTGCTGCGTGTACGAACAACAAGTCCCTTTTCTTCCATCATAACAAGTGCCTTTACAAAATCTTTAAAGCCAGCGGAATCTTCAATCCCAAACGCAGCTTCTAATTCTTGTATCGTTAACGGTTTATACGCTTCTTCTTTCATAAATAATAACAACTTATCAATATGTTCTTGAATGATTTCTTCCAAGCAAAAATACCTCCTTTAAACCCTCATATTATTTAGTGTATCCGAAACATTGACTCTATATAAAGTGAAACTTCTACAAACACTCGTTTTTTACCATTTATTCCGCTACTTGTGTACAATAAGATTCTCGTCTTAGATGTTTATTCCTATGTATGATTTACTTTCCTCTAAGTCGAAGCTTTGAAAACAAAAGAAAGCCTTCTCTCGTTTTCTCTTTTTGCTCTCACGCGGCATGGGGACAAAACAGGCTCTGACCGCTTCTAGCCACAGGCGGATCCTCTCTCCCACCTAAAAAAGTGGTTTTAATCCCCCATGAAAAAAAGAGGCAACTAGATCTTACCAATCTAGTTGCTCCAAGAAGTTATATACATCTTCGTGTAGCTCATCACGTTGTTTATCAAGCGTAATGACATGCGTAGAGTCTTCATACCACTTAATTTCTTTTAACGTGGACTCTACACCGTTATAGATAATGTTAGCACTATCTGTATTAATCATTTCATCATGACGTGCTTGTACAACAAATGTTGGTGCATAAATCATGTCGACATTGTTGCGTACGTCACGAATTAAGTCTTGCAGTGCTTTCAATGTATTCATTGGTGTCTTCTTAAATTCCATCATTTCTTCAGCAATTTTCTCTGGTGATTTTTGTTCACGTTTTTTATACTCACGTGCATACGCCAATATACCTTGGTACATAATTTCTTCGCTCTTAATATACATTGGGGCACACATTGGCACAGCACCTAAAATCGGCAATGTATAAGCAAGTTTTAATGAGAATACACCACCAAGTGATAATCCAACAGCAGCAATTTTCTCATATCCTTGATCTTTTAAATGCTGATAAGCATTCATTACGTCTTTCCACCAGTCTTCAGGACCTGTATGAACAAGTTGCTCTGGAGGCACACCATGTCCTTTATAAATTGGGGCGTGACAAGTGTAACCTTTTTTCTCTAAGAAACGCCCGAGCATACGTACATCAGCTGAATTCCCCGTGAATCCATGTAGTAATAAAACAGCACGGTCTCCACCTTCAAATGTAAATGGTTTCGGAGATGCTAATTTCATCATCTTCTTCTCCTCTTTCTCTTCTGTAATCTAGTCGTATTGTTTCTGTCCTTAGTTTACCATAGTTCCATTTCCATAATCTAATTAGAAACTTTTTTCGAATAATGGAATATAAATGAGCACAAAAAAGAAGAACCATTAGCACGAATCCGCTAACGCTTCTTCTTTTTCCATATCTGTTAAAAGCAAGGCCTTTGCTTATATGTTCAAGTACGTAACACTAATTGTTAGTACGAAGAATAATACAGCTAAAACAACTGTAATACGGTTTAATACTGCTTCAATTCCGCGTGCTTTTTGCTTACCAAATAATTGCTCTGCACCGCCTGAAATTGCACCTGAAAGGCCTGAACTATTACTAGACTGCATAAGTACCATAACAATTATTAAAATCGATACAATAATAAGTAAAACTGATAATAACGTATGCACCTCAGTGTACCTCCTACAAAGATTCAGTTAGTTTAAATGTTAGCATAAATTCTATAGAAAAGCGAGAGCTGTTCAATTGCTCCCGCTTTTCTTTATTACATAAACATACTCGCAAATAACGGTCCAAGTAAGCATGTTAAAATCGCTGTTAATGTCATTGTTACCGATCCAATAACACCCTCGTTCTCATTATTTTTCATTGCTCTCATAACACCCATAATATGTGATGCACAGCCAAATCCAATTCCTCTACCAACAGAGTTTGTAACGCGGCTCCACTTTAATAGAATTGGGCCTGTAATTGTTCCTGTAATCCCTGCAACAACAACGAATGCGGCTGTTAATGATGGAACACCACCAACTTGCTCTGATACACTCATCGCAACTGGCATTGTTACCGATTTTGGTAAAGAAGATAAAATTAAACTTTTATCTGTCCCCATAAGTGAAGCAATGATGAGGTCACTTCCAATTGCAACTGTTGTTCCAACGATTACACCACCTGCAATCGGTACAACATATTTTTGCAACACGTGACGCTGCTTATAAAGAGGAATTGCAAATGCTACAACACCTGGTCCAAGCAGTTTGGAAATCCAGCCTCCACCACTTTGCATGTATTGTTGATATGGTATATCAAGCACCAATAATAAGACAATCATTAATGCTGTTGCGACAATCATTGGAATCGTAAACGGTGTTGGCAATACTTTATAGATCTTTTTAGATAATTGATATAATAGCACTGTAAGAATAACCCAACCGATGCCGGTTAATATATTGCTCATCGTGATTCTTTTTCCTTTCTATTCGCAAGATATTGTCCTGTATGTCCTGCGACAATAATAATTAAAAATGTACTCGCGATAACGGTAATGCATAGAGAAATTCCTTTACTCATAAAAAAAGCACCGTAATTCATTAAACCAATCGTTGGTGGAATCAATAAAAACGGCATAATAGCAACGAGTGTCTCTGCTCCTAAATCAAACCATTTCACAGGAAGAACCTTCATGCTGAGTAAAATAAGTAGTAAAAACATTCCAATTAAACTTCCCGGAATTGGAAGATTCAACATCTCTTCTACCCATGTTCCAATCATGTAAAACACATAAAGCGCTGCAACTTGGACAATAATCTTTGTAAACTTCATGTTCATCATCCCTCATGTTTATACGATCTTCTGTTTTCAATTCTTATCATAGTATAAATTATAAAAACCTGCAATTTATCGACTTGACAAAAAAAATCACATGTGTTATACGCTTACACCCTTGATATGACTGCGTTTTCGAGCGGAATTTACGTCAAAAACATTGACCTAAAACATAAAGTTTTTATTTTCTGAATTTTAGTATTTACTATTCTAAAAAAAGAAACACAAAAAACAGACCGTGATTTCTCACGGTCTGTCATTATTTTCTACAATTATTTTTTAAGGTTGTAGAAAGATTTTAAACCATCGTAAACAGCGATTTCGCCTAGTTCGTCTTCGATGCGTAATAATTGGTTGTATTTCGCAATACGGTCAGTACGGCTCATAGAACCAGTTTTGATTTGGCCAGCGTTAGTTGCAACTGCGATGTCAGCGATTGTAGCATCTTCAGTTTCACCAGAACGGTGAGATACAACTGCTGTGTAACCAGCACGTTTAGCCATTTCGATTGCTTCGAAAGTCTCAGTTAAAGTACCGATTTGGTTAACTTTAATTAAGATTGAGTTAGAGATACCTTTTTCGATACCTTCAGCAAGTTTTTGCGTGTTCGTTACGAATAAGTCGTCACCAACTAATTGAACTTTTTTGCCAAGACGGTCAGTTAATAATTTGTGGCCATCCCAGTCGTTTTCGTCTAAACCATCTTCGATAGAGATGATTGGGAAGTCGTTGCAAAGACCTTCGTAGAAATCAACCATTTCTGCAGAAGTTAAGCTACGGCCTTCGCCTGCAAGGTCATATTTACCAGTTTCTTTATTGTAGAACTCAGAAGAAGCAACGTCCATTCCTAAGAATACGTTCTCGCCAGCTTTATAACCAGCTTTTTCGATAGCTTCGATAATTACTTCTAATGCTTCACGGTTAGAACCAAGGTTTGGAGCGAATCCACCTTCGTCACCTACTGCAGTGTTAAGACCTTTGTCATGTAATACAGCTTTTAATGCATGGAATACTTCCGCACCCATACGGATAGCTTCTTTGAATGTTGGAGCACCAACTGGTAAGATCATGAACTCTTGGAAGTCAACGTTGTTATCAGCGTGAGAACCACCGTTGATGATGTTCATCATTGGAGTTGGTAATTGTTTCGCATTGAATCCACCAAGGTAACGGTATAATGGAAGACCTACGAAGTCAGCTGCTGCGTGAGCTACTGCCATAGATACACCAAGGATAGCGTTAGCGCCTAATTTACCTTTGTTTGGAGTGCCATCTAATTCGATCATAGCACGGTCGATACCAGCTTGGTCAGTTACGTCGAAACCAACGATTTCTGGAGCGATAATTTCGTTTACGTTATCTACTGCTTTCAGAACACCTTTACCAAGGTAACGAGATTTGTCACCGTCACGTAATTCTACTGCTTCGTATTCACCAGTAGATGCACCACTTGGTACTAATGCGCGTCCGAATGCGCCGCTTTCTGTATAAACTTCTACTTCTACAGTTGGGTTACCACGAGAGTCTAGGACTTCGCGAGCATAAATATCAATAATTGTTGACATAGTATTTTCTCTCCTTTTATATACGTATTATTTAATAATTGTTTTACCTGTCATTTCTTTTGGTTGTTCAACACCAAGAAGTGTAAGCATTGTTGGAGCGATATCTCCTAAGATGCCGTCTTCACGTAATTCAACATCATTTTTTGTAACGATGAAAGGAACCGGGTTCGTTGTATGAGCTGTCATTGGTTGTCCCTCAGGAGTTAATTCCTGATCAGCATTACCATGGTCAGCAGTAATAAGTGCTACACCATCTTTTGCAAGAATCGCTTCTACAACTTTTCCTAAACATTCGTCAGTTGCTTCTACTGCTTTAATTGTTGGTTCCATCATCCCAGAATGGCCAACCATATCACAGTTTGCAAAGTTAAGAATGATCACATCATGTTTATCATTTTCGATTTCATTTACTAAAGCGTCGGTTACTTCGTAAATGCTCATTTCAGGTTTCAAGTCATACGTTGCAACCTTCGGTGAGTTAATTAAGATACGCTCTTCTCCTGGGAATTCAGCCTCACGACCACCGCTAAAGAAGAATGTAACGTGCGGATACTTTTCAGTTTCCGCGATGCGAAGTTGCTTTAATCCCGCTTGCGCAACAACTTCACCTAATGTGTTATCAAGGTTCATTGGCTTGAATGCCACGTAACCATCTACTGTTTCACTAAAGTGTGTCATACAAACGAATTCTGGAATGTGAGGTACTTTTTCACCACGATCAAACTCACGGAAGTCTTCGTTTGTAAATACACGTGCAATTTGAATTGCGCGGTCTGGACGGAAATTATAGAAGATAACTGCATCATCATCATTGATTGTTGCAACTGGCGTTTCATCTTCATTAACAATTACAGACGGCAATACGAATTCATCATAAATACCATTTGCATATGAGTCTTCTACACACTCAAGTGCTGATTTATAAGTAGGGCCTTCGCCATACACCATAGCACGGTAACATTTTTCTACGCGATCCCAACGCTTGTCACGGTCCATGGAGTAATAACGACCGGAGATAGTCGCGAATTGTCCTACTCCTATTTCTTTAATTACTTCATTTGTTGCATCGATATAACCTTTTGCTGTTTGCGGTCCAACATCGCGGCCATCTAAGAATCCGTGGATGTATACTTTCTCCACGCCTTCTTTTGCAGCTAAGCGAAGTAGTGCAAACATATGGTTAATGTGACTGTGCACACCACCATCAGAAAGTAAGCCGAATAAGTGAAGGGCTGTACCTTTCTCTTTTACGTGCTTAATTGCGCTTTGGAATGTTTCGTTCTTATCGAACTCACCTTCACGAATTGCAACGTTCACACGTGTTAAGCTTTGATATACTACGCGGCCAGCACCGATATTTAAGTGACCAACCTCAGAGTTACCCATCTGACCTTCTGGAAGACCTACCGCTTCACCACATGCTGTTAGCGTTGTGTGAGGGAATTTGTTCCAGTAACCGTCGAAATTAGGTTTCTTAGCTTGTGCTACAGCATTCCCGTAAGTTTCTTCTCGTAGTCCGAAACCGTCAAGAATAATTAAAGCTGTTGGCTTTCTCATTTTACCGCCTCCAGAAGACCTAAGAAGGAAGCAGGCTCTAAGCTTGCACCGCCAACTAAAGCGCCGTCGATGTCAGTTTGTGCCATGTATTCTTTAATGTTTTCTGGCTTTACGCTGCCGCCGTATTGAATACGAACAGCTTCTGCAGCTGCTGGAGAAACAGCTTCTGCAACAACTTTACGGATGTGCGCACATACTTCATTTGCATCTGCAGCAGAAGAAGATTTACCTGTACCGATAGCCCAGATTGGCTCATATGCGATAACAGTTACTTTCACTTGCTCTTCTGTTAAACCTGCAAGTGCTTTTGTCACTTGATCTGCTACTAGATCAAATGTTTTTCCGCTTTCGCGCTCTTCTAAAGTTTCACCACAGCAAACGATTGGTGTTAAACCATGTTCAAATGCTGCAAGAGTTTTTTTGTTTACCGTTTCGTCTGTTTCAGCGAACATTTCACGACGCTCAGAGTGACCAAGTACTACATAGCTCACTTTTAAGTCGCTAAGTGCTACTGGGCTAATTTCGCCAGTGAATGCACCATTTTTTTCGAAGTGCATGTTTTGTGCACCTACTTTTAAGTCAGTTCCTTCCGTAGCCGCTACAAGACGCTCTAAGAAAAGAGCTGGAGAGCAAACTACTGCATCAACAGCTGAAGCTGCTGGGATTTGACCTTTTACTTCCTCTACGAAGCTAACTGCTTCAGATAGAGTTTTATTCATTTTCCAGTTACCTGCGATAATTGGTTTACGCATGCTTTGCACCGTCCTTTTTCTTTGGCTGCTACTTATTTGTCGTTAAGACAAACTACACCTGGAAGCTCTTTACCTTCCATAAATTCTAATGACGCACCGCCGCCAGTAGAAATGTGGCTCATTTTGTCAGCCATACCGAATTTTTCAACAGCTGCTGCAGAGTCACCACCGCCGATAACAGAGTATGTATCTTCTGCATCTGCTAATGCTTGTCCTACTGCTTTTGTACCTTCTGCAAATGGAGCCATTTCGAATACACCCATTGGTCCGTTCCATACAACAAGCTTAGAGTTTTTAATTACATCTGCATAAATTGCACTTGTTTTTGGTCCAATATCCAATCCTTCCCAATCAGCAGGAATAGAATCGATATCTACAACTTGTCGGTTTGCAGTTTCAGAGAAGTCATCTGCAACGACGCAATCAACTGGCATATAGAAGTTTACGCCTTTTTCTTTTGCTAGTTGCATAAATTCTTTTGCTAGTTCAATTTTGTCATCTTCACATAGAGACTGTCCGATTTCATGACCCATTGCTTTTACAAATGTATAAGCAAGTCCGCCGCCAATGATTAAGTTATCAACTTTATCAAGTAGATGACGAATTACACCGATTTTATCTTTTACTTTCGCACCACCGATGATTGCTGTGAATGGGCGCTCTGGGTTAGAAAGTGCTTTACCTAATACTTCTAACTCTTTTTCCATTAAGAAGCCTGATACTGCTGGTAGGTAGTCTGCAATACCTGCTGTAGAAGCATGAGCACGGTGAGCTGCACCGAATGCATCATTAACGAAAAGATCAGCAAGAGCTGCAAATTCTTTTGCTAATTCTGCATCGTTCTTTTCTTCGCCCGCATAGAAGCGTACGTTTTCAAGAACTAATACGTCGCCTTCGTTCATTGCTGCAATCATTTCTTGTACAGCTGGTCCGAATGCTTCGTCTGCTTTTTTCACGTCTTTACCAAGAAGCTCACCTAAACGTGCAGCTACTGGAGTAAGACGCATTTCTTCTACTACTTGGCCTTTTGGACGCCCTAAGTGACTTGCTAAAATAACTTTCGCACCTTGCTCTACTAAATATTGAATTGTAGGAAGAGCTGCACGAATACGAGTCTCGTCTGTAACTTTTCCATCTTTCATAGGTACGTTGAAGTCAACGCGGCAAAACACTCGTTTACCCTTTAAATCTACGTCACGAATTGATTTTTTGTTCATTGGATTTCCCTCCGACTAGTTAGGATTGACAAAACCCATTCAAAAGCTTATCACATTTGCTTCTAAAACGAAAGAAGAGAGAGGGAACAAACCCTCTCCCTCGTTTTGTCATTGATAACTGATAAACTTAAGAATTAAAGACCTTTAGAAGCGATGTAGTCTACTAAGTCAACTACGCGGTTAGAGTAACCAGTTTCGTTGTCGTACCAAGAAAGAACTTTAAGCATATTGCCTTCCATAGCCATTGTAGATAATGCATCGATTGTAGAAGAACTTGTGCATCCGTTATAGTCGATAGATACTAATGGCTCTTCGCTGTATCCAAGAATACCTTTTAATTCGCCTTCAGCTGCTGCTTTGAATGCTGCATTTACTTCTTCAACTGTTACTTCTTTATCAAGTTCAACAACTAAGTCAACAAGAGAAACGTTAGCAGTTGGAACACGTACTGCGCCACCGTTTAATTTACCTTTAAGTTCTGGTAATACTAATGCTACTGCTTTCGCTGCACCAGTTGTAGTTGGGATCATGCTCATTGCTGCTGCACGTGCACGACGTAAATCTTTATGTGGTAAGTCTAAGATTTGTTGGTCATTAGTGTAAGAGTGAATTGTTGTCATCATTCCGCGTTTGATACCGAATTTTTCGTTTAATACTTTAGCAAATGGAGCTAAGCAGTTTGTAGTACAAGAAGCGTTAGAGATTACATTATGGTTAGCTGCATCATATTGTTCGTGGTTAACACCCATAACGATTGTGATATCTTCGTCAGAAGCTGGTGCAGAGATGATAACTTTTTTAACTGATCCACCTAGGTGCTTCTCAGCGTCTGCTTTTTTAGTGAAGCGTCCAGTAGACTCTACTACTACTTCTACGCCGTAGTCGCTCCATGGTAATTGAGCTGGGTCACGCTCAGCGATAACTTTGATTTCTTTACCGTTAACGATGATGCTGTCGCCGTTAGCAGATACTTCTGCATTTACTGTTCCGTGAACAGAGTCATATTTTAAAAGGTGAGCTAAAGTTTTAGCGTCTGTTAAGTCGTTGATTGCTACTACTTCCACGTTAGGGTTGTTAAGAGCTGCGCGGAATACCACACGTCCGATACGTCCAAATCCATTAATACCAATTTTAGTCATTTGAATTTCCTCCTTGGGGGATTATATTAAAGGGTAATACCCTTTGTTAACTGTTTTGCTGCACCTTCATCTGTAATAAGAATCGAAGTGTGCCCTTGTTTAATTACAGCCTGTATAGCTTTTGCTTTTGAAGATCCTCCAGCGACTGCAACAACGTGAGATACATGTTGTAAATCTTTTAGCTGCATGCCCACTGTTTGTACTTTATGAACGACATTACCCTGTTCATTAAAGTAATAACCGAAAGCCTCGCCAACTGCTTCACTTGCTTTAATCTTTAACCAATCTGCTTCCGAAGTATTTCTGCGACGTGCCATTGTTAACGCATCACCTATTCCATGAATGACGATATTGGAAGATCGAATCAACTCAAGAACTTCTTTCACAGAAGGCTCTGTCACAATAGACGCATATGCTTCGCTGCTTACATGGTCTGGAACATACAATAAGCGATAATTACTCATCGTATTTTGTGCCATTTTGGCGCAAATGGTATTGGCCTCTAATTCGACACCTTCTCCAATTCCACCACGTGCTGGGACAAACAGCATATGTAAATCTTTACAATCAAGTTGCATCATGTCCGCAACAGCAGCTAGCGTTGTTCCTCCAGCCACAGCAACGATATTATTCGCTGTCAAACGGTCTTTTATACAACTCACACAAGCACGGCCCATCTCCAGTTTGACCCAAGGTGATTCATCACTATCACCAGGGACAACGAAAACTTCATCCAAGTCTAATGTTTCCTTGAGTTGTTTTTCTAAAACCTTTAACCCGGAAATTTCTTTCATAAAGTCTTCCAAAGCAAGAACTAAAGCTGTTCCCTCTTCTGTTAAAGTCATTCCAGAAGAAGCGACGTGAACTAAGTTTTGTTCTTTCAAAACTTGCACTTCACTTCGCAATACTCGTTCTGTCATACCAAGACTTGCAGATAAGTTTCTTCTTCCAATCGGCTGCATAAGACGAATGTGCTGAAGAATTTGCATTCTTGTTTGCATAACAGGTAGCAGATCGGGTAATAATTTTTTCATGTTCTGAATCCATGAGCGCATATCATTTCTCCTCACTACATTGGTTCATTTTCACCTCATGGTCACTTTATGTCCCGTAGTGACATTTTATGTCCCACATGGTTTAAAAAAATAATCCCTGCTACGTGTATTATTGTAACAGGAGATAGAAACTTATTCAACTCTTAACTGAATTGTTTATATAGTTTATTATGACATCTTTGTGAATGACACCGTAAAACGCCTGTTTTCCGTCAATTTCCACGACCGGGATCATAATTTGATACTTTTCTAAAAGCTCATCATCTTCATATATATCTATTTCCTCAATTTCAAAAGAATATACCTTTTGTACTTCTTTCAAAATCTGTTTTGCTTTCACACAAAGACCACAGTCCGTTTTCGTATACAAAACAACTTTCATCTTCTTCACCTATCCAATTGTTTTTCTTAAAGAAGAGGCCGGAATGTTCATTTGTTCTCGATATTTTGCAACTGTTCTACGAGAAATAACAATTTCATGCTCGTCTTCTAACAATTTTGAAATTTTTTGATCTGAAAGTGGTTTTTTCTTATTTTCTTGTTCTACAAGCGTTTGAATGAATTGTTTTACGCGCTTAGTAGAAATAGCTTCATCTTCTGTTGTAACTACCGCGTTACTAAAGAATGACTTCATTTCAAACAATCCATGCGGCGTTTGTACATATTTATTACGCGTAGCACGACTGATGGTAGACTCATGTACACTTAATTCTTCTGCCACTTCTTTTAAAGAAAGTGGTTTTAAATATTCCGAACCTTTTAAAAAGAAATCACGTTGTTTCTTCATAATAATTTCCATTACTTGCAAAAGCGTTTGTTTTCGTTGCTTCAAACTGCGCATAATCCACTGAACATGCTGATACTTCTCAGAGACATAAGAAGCAACCTCACTTTCACTATTATGAAGAAGTGCACTATACTCTGAATGAATTTCAATCTTCGGCATGTTGCGTTCATTCATTTGTAAAACGAGGCGATCACCATCTTTTTTCACGGCCATATCAGGAACAATATAAAGCGGCTTCTCAGAAGAAAACGCAAGTCCTGGTTTCGGCTGCAATGATGTAATACAATCAACAGCTGATTGTAATTCCTCGTTACTACATTTCATAACCTGGATCAATTTTCGCCAATCTTTCTTAACAAAATATGAGAAATATTCATCCACAATCATTTCTGAGAGTGTATCTTTCGTTTGTAAGCGCTTCAATTGAAGGGATAGACATTCCTGAATATTACGCGCTCCTACCCCTGCTGGCTCTAGCGACTGGACAAGCTTCATAGCACAGTCCACTACATCAATCGGCGCAGCAAGTAGTTCTGCTAATTCTTCATTTGTTTCTTGTAAATAACCATTCTCATCCATGTTCATAATGATGAAAGAAGCTGCTTTTCGCTGTTCTTCATCTATTTTATAATACTGTATTTGATCTAATAAATGTTGCTGAATCGTTGTCGAATCCACACTATAAATTTCCATTTGATTGTCGATTTGTTTGCTTGTACTTTTACTTTTGCTTGAGCTCTTTTTCTTCTCCCTCTCAAAGCCACCTAACTCAATAAGGGGATTCTCTAACGATTGCTCATACAAAAACTCCGTTAACTCCTGTACATTATATTGGAGCATTGTAATCGCTTGTCTTAACTCTTGTGTCATGGCCAAACGTAAGCTTTGTTCTTGTAAAAGACTTGCCTTCAAACTAATCTCCCCCTTGTTTCTATTGTACAATAAGTTTGTTAAAAGGAGAATCCTGTGCAGATACCCATTCCAAAATATTATTAATTTATATGTATTAATGAAATATCCATCTTACAACCGAAAAATGAATAATATTGAAAGAAAACAATAAAAAAAAACATATAAATGCAAATTGAAAAAAACGGCATAAAACCTTTCTTTTTAGGTGGGAGAGAGCATCCGACCATGCATAGAAACGGTCATGCCATGTTAAAACAAAAAAGAGAACGAATGCAGTTCACCTTTTGTTCTTCAGAGCAGCGACTTATACGTTTGAAAATCAAAGTGGACATATAGAACATTTTTATTACCACATACTAATAGTAAATGTTATTACTAGATATAACAAGAGAGAAATAAAAAAAGTCCTAACCTACAAATGTAAGTTAGGACTTTTTGACGCGCCCAGAGGGATTCGAACCCCCGGCAGACGTGGTACCGGAAACCACCGCTCTATCCGACTGAGCTATGGGCGCATTATCATAAATTCTACAGCAAAAGGATACCTTTTATCCTATCGCGCACTGTTTATTATACGATATCTTCGTTTTGGAAGCAATTACTTCTTATTTCGCAATTCCTGAATAACTCCCAATACAATATGCGGCCTACATCGCGTAATGATGTAGGCCGCCAATAATTGAACGATATTATTTATGCAAATGATATGGAACTGTTGTAATGACTATATCTTTATGACGAATAAACCACATTCGTAAAAGAAGTGCACTCTGGTTATGTAATACATGATGCCACCATTTGTGCGAAATGAATTGCGGAATAATAATATGGATGTGTCCTCCCTCAGCTTCTTGTTTCGCCTCTATTGTTTTAATAAGGCGATTCAACGGTTCAAGTAGAGAACGATATTTACTGCGAAGAACTACCAGTCTACAAGGAGTCCCCCATTCTTTCCACTCTTTCTCCATTTTATTTATAGACGCCTCATCGAAACCAACATATACAGCAATCGGATCAACATTTAGACTTTTCGCAAAGGATATCGTGTTGTTCACAACACGATGAACACCTGACACTAAAACGAGCGTGACTACACCGCTTGCTTCTGGACGTATCGTTTTCATATCGATGCGCAATTCTTCTGCAACATCTTCATAATGCCTGTGAATGGACATTGAGATGAAAATAATAATAGGCAAGACAACTAATACAACCCAAGCGCCGCCCGTAAACTTTGTAACGGCAAAAATAACAGCAACAATTGATGTAATCACGGCACCAACTGTATTAATCGTAAACTTGATTTTCCAATGCGATCCTTTTACTCGTTTCCAGCGGCGCATCAAACCAATTTGCGCTACTGTAAACGAAAGGAAAACACCGATCGCATATAGTGGAATTAACGCATTCGTATGCGCATGGAACGATATAATTAAAATACATGCTAGTGATGCTAGCACAATAATTCCATTCGAATATCCTAAACGGTCTCCACGATTTGTTAAACTTCGAGGCAAAAATCCGTCTGCCGCTACAATCGCAGCAAGCTGAGAAAACCCTGTAAATGTAGAGTTTGCCGCTAAAATTAACACTATAAACGTAAACCATATAATTACTTGATATAAAATTCCATGTCCAAAATACATGCCAGCTAACTGCGACAACATCGTGTTGTGTGGGTCTGGCGTAATACCTTTCGCATACAGATGATACGAAAAGCCTAAAAGTGTCACAGCTGTGATCGAACCTAGAGCGATATACGTTCTAATTGCGTTTTTTTGCTGTGGTTCTCTAAAAATAGGAACTGCATTTGAAATCGTCTCAATTCCTGTAAGTGCTGAACAAGCTGAACTGAACGCTTTCAAAATTAGTAAAGTTGTTAAGCCCTCTGGAACTGTTCCAAAGCTCGGTGTACTTGGTTGAATAAACCCGTGACGCAGTTCATCAAAAAATCCCGTAAAAATTAAAATTAACATACAAATCATAAAACCGAATGTCGGCCAAGCAAAAACGCGAGCTGATTCTGCTAATCCGCGTAAGTTCACAAGCACTAAGATAATGACGCATAAGATTGCTAAAATCGTTTCATATGGAGCGACTACAGGATACGCAGAAGAAACCGCTTCTATAGCTGCAGATACAGATACAGCTACGGTCAACACATAATCAACGAGCAGCGAACTAGAGGCAACAAGAGAAACCCAGCGCGGCTTGAAATTATCTTTCGCGATAGCATACGCTCCCCCGCCGTTTGGATATGCCAAAATCCCCATAATATACGATACAATCAAAATTGCCAAAAGAACGATAGTAGAAATGGTAATCGGCAAGATTAACCATTTCGCATCAGGACCAAGCCCAGCAAGCTCTGTCATTCCTGATTCCGGTCCATATGCAACAGATGAATACAAATCCGCTGAAAGGATTGGCAACGCAATTAACCAAAATAGTTTGTTATGTTGTGCATGAAGCTCTGACGTTCGCATCGGACGACCAATTAAAAAGCGCTTCACACTACTGAAATTACTTGCAGAAAACCAAATTGCAATTAGTGCAAATATAACTAACATTGCTTCCAACCATCTAACTAAAGTATGATGATCCATAACTCTTTCTCCTTTTAATCGCTATTTGCTAATGTTTATTCTCCATATTTGAATTGATACATGATATTTTGAACAACGAAATATAAAATATGTACCTTCTGAAAATACCCTCAATCAAAAGCCTACAAATTCATACATAATCGTAATTCTTAAATAAATATAACTACTGATATCACAATTTGTCATCATAAATATATATTCATTTTAATTTTCCGACATATAAGTCGCTGCTATGCAGAATACAACATGCTCGCTACTTGCTTTCTCCTTTTGTTTTAAACATTGCATGTGATAGAAAAAGGCCCTGACCGTTTCTATGCACGGCCAGATGCCCTCGTCCACCTCAAAAAAAGGGAGTTGATGTCGCTTTTAACCTGTATACGGAAAACCTGCTAATCCCTTACATTTTCAAATTACATATGGATGAAAATTTACACTTCGAATGAAACCTAAATTTGGTAATTATATTTTCATGCTTACTCACAAATCATAATCTTTGAATTGATATTCCAAAGGAGGCTTCATTCAATGACTGTAATTACAAAATTAAAACAAACTGTTTCTGGATTAAAAAGTGCACAAGCAAGCTTAGAGGGGTTTGCTCTTGATACAGATAATCAACAAGCAAAACAACTTTTCCAAACAGCTGCACAACAAACACAATCTATTATTGAATCTTTAAACCCACGTTTAGACGAAGTTCAGCAGGAAGAGCCTCAATACTCTCAACAATAAGTGACAGTACCATCTCTTCTGATGGTACGCACTTTTCGAAGAAAAAGGATGATTCCATATCATCCTTTTTCTCTCAAATTACATAAAGCAATAGAAATGGAATGATTGTAATGCGAAAAATTGGCATCATAACCGCGTTATTCGTACTCCTGCTCAGTTCACTTGCCGGCTGTGGTAGTAGTCCATTAGATAAAAAAGTAAAAAAAGAAAAAGCAAAACAAACAGAGGAAAAGAAGGGTCCAAAGTTAACGAAAATGAGTACAGAATCCTTTAATCAGTCTATATCTCAAGGCGCAAAGAAGAAAGCACTCGCTATGGAAGAAATCACAGAAGCCGCAGCCGTTAACTCCAATTTAGATCTTTATATAGCTGTTAAACCAGAACATCATGAAAGATTTGGTTTAAAGCCTCTACGAAGCAGACTTAAAACGCAACTCAGTAACGAGTATCCAACTTTCAATATTCACGTAAGTACAGATCGAAAAATTTTTATGATGTTAGATAAACTCGAAAACAAAATTAAGAAAAAAATAGTAAATAAGGATCAGATTAAAAAGCAATTAAAGATCATTCAATCAGAAATGAAATCTGATACGTAATTGTACGTTTTCTAAAGGAAAAGGAAGGATTCAAATGTCCAGTAAAGACAAAAATTTAACACCTGTACAACAGGAATATAAAAAATTTGAACAACAGCGCGAACCAAAGCGTCCCGTTTTAAAGAATTGTATAAAAGCCTTTTTTGTTGGCGGTCTCATTTGTTTCATCGGCCAACTCATTTCGACCTTTTATATCACCTATTTTGATTTCACCGAGCGATCTGCCGGAAACCCTACAGTAGCTACACTCATTTTCATTTCCATGTTACTCACTGGCTTCGGAGTGTATGACCGCCTCGGACAATTTGCTGGGGCTGGGACAGCTGTTCCTGTTACCGGATTTGGCAATTCTGTTATCGCTGCTTGTATTGAACACCGAACAGAAGGCTTTGTCCTTGGTGTTGGTGGTAACATGTTCAAATTAGCAGGGGCCGTTATTTTATTTGGTGTATTTTCTGCTTTTGTGATTGCTCTTATTAAAACCATTCTCGTTCAATGGGGAGGGCTGTAAATGTTACAAGGACACCGAACATGGATATTTGAAAATAAACCAGTCATCATCTCAACAGGCGTAATCGGTGGGCCATTTGAAGCGAACGGAAAAATCCCTGAAGACTTTGATACTCTTCATGAAGATTTATGGCTGGGACAAGACTCTTATGAAAAGGCACATAAAATTTTATTTGAAGAAGCTTGCAGCCGCGCAACGGAAAAAGCAAAACTTCGTAAAGAAGATATTCAATTTGTACTTGCAGGGGACTTAATTAATCAAATTACTCCTTCAAGCTTTGCATGTCGTACACTCGGTACACCTTATCTTGGATTATTTGGCGCTTGCTCTACTTCCATGGAGGGCCTTGCTCTCGGTGCAAGTATCGTTAATGCAAAAGGCGCAAAATATTTATTAACAGGATCATCCAGTCATAATACTGCTGTTGAAAAACAATTCCGCTATCCAACGGAATACGGCGGTCAAAAACCACCTACCGCGCAATGGACTGTAACTGGTGCAGGCGCTGCCCTTTTGAGTAGTGAAGGATACGGCCCAAGTGTGACATCTGCAACAATTGGACGAGTCGTTGATATGGGGTTAACTGATCCCTTTAATATGGGAGGCGCAATGGCACCTGCTGCTGTCGATACAATCGAGGCACATTTACGCGAAAGGCAAATTGATGCATCTTACTATGACTTAATCGTAACGGGCGACCTCGGTCATGTTGGGCGTGAGATTGCCTACGATTTACTGCATAAGCACGGAACAAAAGTAACGAGCAAACAATTTCAAGATTGTGGATTACTCATTTATAAGGAAGAACAACCTGTCTTAGCAGGCGGGAGTGGTGCAGGCTGTTCAGCAACAGTCGTATACGGGCATTTATTAAACCGAATGAAACAAGGGGAATTCAAAAAAATGCTTGTTGTTGCGACAGGTGCTTTACTGTCTCCCATTACATTCCAGCAATCCGAAACCATTCCGTGCATCGCTCATGCTGTATCCATTGAACTTGGAGGTGTACAACAATGATTTTTTTCTGGGCTTTTGTCATCGGTGGGCTGATTTGTGTAATCGGCCAACTTATGTTTGATGTCGTGAAGCTGACGCCTGCTCACACAATGGCAACACTCGTTGTTATCGGCGCTATACTAGATGGATTCAATTTATATGAGCCTTTAATCGATTTCGCAGGCGCTGGAGCGACAGTTCCCATTACAAGCTTTGGGAACGCCCTTGTTCACGGAGCCATGGAAGAAGCAGCAAAGCATGGAATCGTTGGTGTTATAACTGGCATGTTTAAAGTAACAAGCGCCGGTGTATCAGCGGCTATTATTTTCGGATTCATCGGAGCTCTATTATTTAAACCGAAAGGATAAGAGGTGTTTTCATGACTGTTGTTGCTAGTGTAAAAACGTGTCTTGCTAGTTTAAAAGGAGCACAAGCTAGTTTAAGTACTCTTTCACAAAATGCTGCAGACGAAGAAGCAAAACGCATTTTTCATGAATGTATGTTAGAAATGGACAGCGTCATCGCTGATCTAAAGAACCGAATTTCAGTATTGGAATTAGAAGAACCACAGTATAAAGGATTTTAGGCAAACTGGAGGGAATTACTATGTCTCACATACCCGAATGGCCACTTGTCATCATCCGTTCTTTATGTGTCTTAATTGTTTTATTTGCCATTACAAAGTGGCTTGGAAAAAGACAAATTTCTCAACTTTCCTTCTTTGAATATATAGCTGGTATGACAATTGGCGATATCGCTGCGGAAGTATCGACGGGACTAGAACAAAACTTTTTCCACGGTGTTTCCAGTATGCTCGTTTTCGCTATCGTACCGTTTTTCGCAGGGCTTATTTCGCTAAAAAATAAAACAATACGTGATTTCTTTGAAGGTAAATCCACCGTGTTTATAAAAGATGGCAAAGTGCTTGAGGACAATTTAAAGAAAGAAAAGTATACAAGTGATGAATTACTCGAACTTCTTCGAAAGAAAGATGTATTCAATATAGCGGATGTGGAATTTGCCGTATTAGAACCAAATGGTGAATTAAATATCTTACTGAAGAAAGATAAACAGCCATTAACAGCAAAAGATATTGGATTAAAGTTACCAAATGAAAAAGAAACACACACAGTCATTATGGATGGAAATGTGCTGGATGAGCCTCTTTCAGCTAGCGGTCATAATCGCGCTTGGCTTCATGCTGAATTAGAAAAAATTGGGGTAATGATCGAAAATGTTTTTCTTGGACAAGTTGATTCCTATGGACAGCTCACTGTTGACATCTATAATGATAAAATTCAAATGCCTTCTCCTCAAGATAAACCATTATTGTTAGCTTCCTTAAAAAAATGTCATGCTGATCTTGAATTATTTTCTTTAGAAACAAAATCAAAATCGGCAAGTCAAATGTATAGCAAGAACGCAAAGCAAATCGAGTATATCTTAAATAAAGTCACCTACCTCTTAAAAGAATAGGAAACGAGAGAACGCTTCTATTAGAAAAGGCGTTCTTTTGTTTTTTTGTAAATAACATACTTCTCTCATGACGTTTAAATTTATATAATTCGGTTATGATGTTGAAGATACATAAGCAGGGAATTTCAAAAACATAGCGAATAAATCATGGTACAACTACATATTTTTTTGATTTAAAGTGGTTTCGTTTGACCTTTATTGACCATAATTGTATTATAAGACTAAGAAAGCTTTCAAAGGAGGAAATAACAGATGAATTTAATTCCTACAGTAATTGAACAAACAAATCGTGGAGAACGCGCTTACGATATTTACTCTCGCCTATTAAAAGACCGCATCATTATGCTTGGTAGCGCAATTGATGATAACGTAGCAAACTCAATCGTTTCCCAGCTTTTATTCTTGGAATCTCAAGATCCAGAAAAAGATATTCACATATACATCAACAGCCCTGGTGGTTCTATCACAGCAGGTATGGCAATTTACGATACAATGCAATTTATTAAACCAAACGTATCAACAATTTGTATTGGTATGGCAGCATCTATGGGTGCTTTCCTACTTGCAGCAGGTGAAAAAGGAAAACGTTTTGCACTTCCAAACAGTGAGGTTATGATTCACCAACCACTTGGCGGGGCACAAGGTCAAGCAACTGAAATTGAAATTGCAGCAAAACGCATCCTATTCTTACGTGAAAAATTAAACCAAATTCTTTCTGAGCGCACAGGTCAACCATTAGAAGTTCTACAACGCGACACAGACCGCGACAACTTCATGACAGCAGAAAAAGCACTAGAATACGGCTTAATCGATAAAATCTTTACAAATCGTTAATAAATTTAAAAGCGGAAGCGGCTCGTTTAGAACAGGAGGGCGTTGGAACCCCTGATTCCGAGGCGCTTTTTGCCTCGAATAAAGGGGTGAAACGACCGACTGTTCTAGCCGCTGAAGCTGGATATCACTAAAAGCGGAAGTGGCTCGCTCAGAATCGCAGGGCGTTGGAGCACCCGACAGAGAAGCGCTTTTTGCTTCGTCCGAGGGGGCGAAACGACCGAAGATTCTAGCCGCCGGAGCTAGATATAACTTTAAAGCGCAGGCGGCTCGCTCAAAATGGTCGCTGAATATAAAAAAAAGACTATCGCTCAAGCGATAGTCTTTTTTTATCGACCGTTCGACAACATCTAACAATAAAAAGCTACCGCGCCTGCGATAGCTTTTATTCTTTATTTTGCACATATGCAGCTAGCGCTTCTAAAGCTGCTTCTGCATCTGAACCTTCTGTCGTAATTGTTACGTTGCAGCCAGATCCAATCGCTAAGCTCATAATCCCCATTATGCTCTTTGCGTTGACTGTTTTTCCATCTTTCTCAATGAAAATATCAGCATGAAAACGATTCGCCTCTTGTACAAACAACGCAGCCGGACGTGCTTGTAAGCCGTTTTTTAATGAAACTGTAACCTTTTTTTGAACCACAGTTCTCTCCCCTTTGCTCTTATTTTTTTACTACTGTTTCCCCCGTGCGTAATTTTTCTGCAATTTCATCGATTTTACGCAAGCGATGATTAATACCTGATTTACTGATTTTCCCCCCAGATACCATCTCGCCTAATTCTTTCAATGTTACATCTTGATAGTTAATTCTTAGTTGTGCAATCTCTCGCAGTTTATCTGGCAAAATATCAAGCCCAACCGTCTCATCAATGTAACGAATGTTTTCAATTTGCCTTAGTGCCGCACCAATTGTTTTATTTAAATTGGCCGTCTCACAGTTCACCAAGCGATTCACTGAATTACGCATATCGCGAACAATTCGAATGTCCTCAAACCTTAAGAGTGCATTATGTGCACCGATAATATTTAAAAACTCTGTAATTTTCTCCGCTTCTTTCAAATACGTAATATATCCTTTTCGCCTTTCTAATGTCTTACTATTTAAATCAAATCCGTTCATCAGTTCACATATAGAATCATTATGTTCCTTGTATAACGAAAAGACCTCTAAATGATAAGATGATGTTTCTGGGTTATTTACTGAACCACCTGCTAAAAATGCACCTCGTAAATACGATCGTTTACAACATTTTTTCTCAATTAATTCCTGTGATATATTCCGAATAAATGAAAAATCTTCTCGAACAATTTGAAGGTCCGCTAATATTTCGCGGGATTTTTCAACAAGTCGAACGATATATACATTATTTTTCTTCAGTCGCATTTTTTTACGAACAAGTAATTCTACCGTCACGTCATATCCTTTTTTCAGCAATGTGTAAATTCTTCTGGCGATTGCTGCATTTTCTGTTTGAATATCAATGGAAAGACGACGGTTTGAAAAAGAAAGCGATCCGTTCATCCGAAGCAATGCTGATAATTCTGCTTTCTCACAGCATTCCTTCATTTCAAGCTTCGTGAGCTCTTTCTTTGTTTCTGATGCAAATGACACAGTCAACACCTCCTTATACGATATTTTGGAACAAAAATCTTGTCCTATATGAATGAGTAGCGTTATCTCATAAAGAGATAACGCACGCTTATAACAACGAATATAAGATAGAAGCTAATTTTAATGTATCATGTCTTACAACTTGATCATCGTACTTCGCTAATTCATCTTGAATCAAATTAATGTTATTCTCAGCGAAACGTTCTTCATCAACTACAACAGGTTCAGACATTTCTTTTGCATACAATTTACGTAATGGACAAGGAATATCATGATTATTCACAATCGCAGTATCGATAAATGAGGTTCCAAGATGATCATGTAGCGCCTGGATATGATCAAATGCAGTATAACCCATCGTTTCACCAGCTTGTGTCATAACATTACATACATATACCTTCTTCGCCTTTGCAGCAAGAACGGCGTCTCCGATTTTTTTCACGATTAAATTCGGCAATATACTTGTGTACAAACTTCCTGGACCAAATACGAGTAAATCTGCCCGCTGAATTTCAGCCAATGTTTCATATAACGGCTCTACATCCCCAGGTGTTAAAAAGACACGATTAATTTTCTTTCCAAAGTAAGGAATCTTTGATTCGCCTGTTACAATTTGCCCATCTTCAAGTTCTGCATGAAGCACAACACTTTGATTTGCCGCTGGTAATACACGTCCTCTTACATTTAACACCTTACTCGTTTCTGTAATAGCATGGAAAAAGTCCCCCGTAATGGAAGTCATGGCTGCTAATAATAAGTTTCCTAACGCATGACCTGTTAACCCTTCTCCGGATGTAAAACGATGTTGAAATAAAGCTTCCACAAGCGGCTCTACATCTGATAACGCAACAAGCACGTTACGAATATCGCCTGGGGGTGGAATTTCTAGTTCATCACGTAATCTACCCGAACTGCCACCATCATCGGCAACTGTCACGACCGCTGTAATATCAACCGGATACTTTTTTAATCCTCTTAATAAAACAGATAGTCCAGTTCCTCCTCCCATAATGACAATTCTAGGTTTTCTCTCTTTTTTCATCCCTTAATGGCCCTTTCTCTTCTCCACATCACGATGAGATACATGAACCATATACTCTGGTTTCAAATGTTTCCCAAGGTATTCTGCAAGCGTAACAGAACGATGTTGCCCACCTGTACATCCAATTGCAATCACAAGCTGACTCTTACCTTCCCTTTTATAATGCGGAAGCATGAAACTAATAAGATCCGTCAACTTTTCCAAAAATTTATGTGTTTCATTAAACTTGAGCACATATGACGAAACTTCTTCATCAAGTCCTGTTAATGGCTTCATTTGTGGAATATAGTATGGATTTGGTAAAAAACGAACATCAAATACTAAATCTGCATCAATTGGAATGCCGTACTTAAATCCAAATGACATCACATTTACACGGAATGCTTGCTCACCCTCTGTTGCAAACAGATGAACAATCTTTTCACGTAGTTCTTTCGGTTTTAAATCAGACGTATCAAGTACAATATTTGCTCTTGCTTTCATGTCTGTTAATAAATTACGCTCTGCCTCAATCCCTTTTAACGGCAAACCAGTTGGTGCAAGTGGATGCGAACGTCTCGTTTCTTTATAACGTGTTACGAGCGTACTATCTTTTGCATCTAAAAATAAAATATGAGGAATAATCCACGTGCGTTCTGATAAATCGTCAAGTGATCCCCATAAATGTTCAAAAAATTCACGGCCACGTAAATCAATACCGAGTGCCACTTTATTCATTTTTCCTTTTGACTCTGCCATAAGCTCAACAAACTTCGGCAGTAACATCGGAGGTAAATTATCTACACAAAAATATCCTAAATCTTCAAAACTTTGCAGAGCTACTGTTTTTCCTGCACCAGACATTCCTGTAATAATTACCATTTTAATATCATTATTCTCTGTCATCGTATCCCCTCCTCGAAGGTTTAGCTTGGATCCAATCGATATGAAAGTAGTTCAAAATCTGGTGTATATACAAATGTACCGTAAATTATGCCGTTTCCTTTGATTAAATAATCAATAATATGATAATCTCCCGGTGCCATTGCTAACTCATCAATTTTATCAAATGTATGCCAGCCAATGATGCCTTCTTCGCTTTCTAATTTGTTTTCTCCTGCAAAATCTGTTGCCAAGAATGAAAACATCATCCATTCGGAAACAACCTTATCACCCTCTTGGATGACAAAGGTAAAGACCCCCTTTAATGCTGGGTTCTTTAAATAAATACCTGTTTCTTCACGATATTCACGAACAACTGAATCTCTTACAGTCTCACCGCGCTCCATCTTTCCGCCTGGTGCGACCCACCAATTTCGACGAGGCTTTTGTAGTAGGAGCACTTCACTATCTTTAATTAATACACAGTTTGTGACTCTTTGCATGCTTCTTCACCTCAGCTACTAATGACGAATTTTTTCATCACATACTCATTTCATTATACTATCAAAAACAGTTTGTCACAATGAAGGAACTCCCAGCCTAAACAAACAAAAAACGATGGGAATCGATTCCCATCGCCATTCAGTTACAAAATAGAACACCTCAGTAATTTGCATATCTTATAAGCAATTGTACAGAGATAAGGTGAAACTTTTATCAGTCGGACACCTTCATCTTTCACTAATTACTTTGTAAACAGGACCCCCACAGAGAAGTCTTGAACAATTATTGATCATCGACAATAATATACGCTGTTCTTATCGGTCCATGTACACCTACGACGAGGTTCATTTCAATGTCAGCACTGTTTGACGGACCAGAAATGAAGTTCAAACAAGACGGAATGGCTTCACCCTCAATATTTTGATGATGAATCATCTTTGTAGCTTGTGTTAATCTAGGGACAATCGTACTTTTCGGGACAATTGCGATATACGATTCAGGAAGAAGACTAACGTGTCTCCCTTTCATACCATCATTAAATAAAACGACAGTTCCTGATTCCGCAAGAGTAATATCACAAAATGTAATTCCAACATCAGCTGTTTTCGCAAATTCAATACTCTCTTCCTTATGGGCTAAATCCCATTTATGAAAATGTATTGCCCCTTCATTTGTTACAAATTCACTAAGATTATATTCATCAAACCGTTCATCATTTGAATAAATAACAGATTTTATCTCCCATTCTTTCATAAAGGAGTGTAACGTTTCTACAAGGTTAGCCTTTTCTGTTCGCCGAACTTCCGTATGAATAGTTTCACAGTGTTCCATCAGCTTCAATACAAGCTCATCCTTTGTTAATCCGTCAAAAACGCTCCATTGCGGAGAAACAGACCAACTCGGCTTTTCTACGGTTTCCGGACGTTTTCTCCCAAGTCTTTCTGATACCTTAGATAAAAATTCTTCGCGATTTTGAATGGCCATTATCGATCCTCCCTTTTCCGCTTTTCAAACCAATCTCTAAACGGTTGTTTTTTCGGAGCGGGAAAATCTCTTGCTTCTGTCCAAGCTTTTAACGGTCCCACCCCGCGTTCAATTTTATCTCCTTTTGTAAAAGGCTTTAATGCATACGGAGCTGTCCTCGCTGCTAAAGAGAACGACCTCGAACTCTTCACCACTTTTTCAAATCCTTTCATTGCCATATCCCACGCTACAGGAGACTTTTTTGCTTCCTCTACAATCTGTCGCCGATGCTGAATTAATAATTCATGTAAAGGTATTCTCACCGGACACGCTTCCGTACAAGCGCCGCACAGGCTAGATGCATAAGGTAAATCCTTATATTCATCATATCCACCTAAAAGCGGTGTCAATACAGCACCAATTGGCCCTGGATAGATTGAGCCGTATGCATGCCCTCCGATATGACGATATACTGGACACACATTAATACATGCTGCGCACCGAATACACTGCAGAACACTTTGAAACTCTGTTCCTAAAATATTAGAACGACCGTTATCAACAATTACTAAATGAAATTCCTCAGGTCCATCTGTCCCCCCAGGTTCCGTTAAACCTGTAATATAACTTGTTAACTTTTGCCCTACAGAGCTTCGGCACAAAAGCGTTACTAAAACATCAAGTTCTTCCCATGTTGGGACAATGCGCTCCATCCCCATCACGGTAATTAACGTTTTCGGAATGGTCGTAACCAATCTCGCATTCCCTTCATTCGCTACAATCGAAATAGACCCGGACTCCGCAACAGCAAAATTACATCCCGTCACGCCTACATCCGCTGTTAAAAAGTCATTACGCAAATAGTTCCGTACAAACCTCGCCATTTTTTCGGGATCAGCTGGCCCTGTATAGCCTATTTTTTCTTTAAACAACTCGCAAATACTTTCTTTATCTTTATGAAGACATGGAACAACAATATGCGATGGTGGATCATGATCATTAATTTGTAAAATAAATTCTGCCAAGTCTGTTTCTAATACTTCCCCGCCAACTTCTTCAATTGCTTCATTTAGACTGATTTCTTCCGTTACCATAGATTTTGACTTTACAATTTTTTTCGCATTTTTCTTTTTTATAATCCCTTTTACATATTCCCTTGCATCTTCAGCAGTCTCTGCGAAATAAACAGAACCACCATTTTGCTCAATCTTTTCAGTGAGTTGATATAAATAATAATCAAGATTTTCTAATGTATGCTTTCGAATCTCTTCTCCTAAAGAACGCCATTCTTCCCAATTCCCAAGACTCTCAGTAGCTTTTAATTTCTTGCTTCTAAGACCATCTTGCGCTTTCTTAACAGCATTTCTCATGAATTGATCCCCAATACCTGTTTCAGCACGTTTATGAAAGGAATCGTTCCCGATTTTCATTCCCATTTTTATATCCCCCCTCTATCCTCATTTAACACTTGCGCAATATGCTTCACTTCAATTGGATAACCATTACGGGTTAATCGGCCTTTTATATTCATTAAGCAACTGCAATCCATCCCGATTAACAATTCCGCACCCGTTTCCATAATATGCTTCACTTTTTCATCAACCATTTGCTCAGAGACTTCCGCCATCTTCACTGCGAATGTACCGCCAAATCCACAACAATCATAATTGTGGGACAACGGAGTGACTTCCAACCCTTTTACATGTTTTAATAATGTTTGAGGAGGCTCTTTAATATTCATTAACCGGCTCATATGACAGGATGTATGAACGGTTGCTTTTTTATGAAGCTTTGCACCTAAATCTTCTTTTCCTAGTACCTCTACAATAAACTGCGTAAATTCATACGTTTTATTTGCAAGTTCCGTAGCTTTTTGCCGCCATTCTGTTTCACTTTCAGAAAATAAACTTGAAAACTCATGAACCATCATGACACAAGAGCCTGATGGTGCCACAACATACTCTGAACCAGCAAACGCTTCAATCATATGCTTTGCAGCCGTTTTCGTTTCTTTATGATACCCGCTATTATAAGCAGGCTGGCCACAGCAAGTTTGGTTTTTTGGAAAGTCGACTTCACAGCCTAAATCTTCAAGAATCTCAACAACATCTTTTCCTACTTCTGGATAAAAAACATCAACAAGACACGTAATAAATACCGACACTTTCATATAGACACCTCCAAATAAAGCTTTTATCTGAATCCTGTGGTAAGATTCTTACTGTTTGCAAATAGCGGAGTAAACTAGAAAAATAAAGGTAATTACTATATATCCTTTTACATATAAAACATGACCTTCACTCCCTTTTAAATGTGGTAGGAAGAGGCCCTGACCGTTTCTATGCACGGCCAGTTGCTCTCGTCCCCCCTAAAAAGAAAGGGG
>NZ_JBALQK010000145.1:31954-39579 GCF_036965845.1 Bacillus sp. JJ1127
CTTCACCCCACACTGATTACTAATCATTTTTCAACATAGAAGTCGCTGCTACGCAGAGTAAAACGTGACCTTCACTCCCTTTCTCCCTTTGTTTTAAACCTTGCATGTGGCAGAAAAAGGCCTTGACCACTTCTACGCACGGCCAGTCGCTCTCGTCCTCTCCTAAAAAGAAAGGGTTTTATGTCAGTTTTTTCAATATATATAAATTGAACCAAGCAAGTTTTTCCGGACAATTCATGCTAAACAAAAAAATAAGTGATTGAGGGCTATCCCTCAATCACTTATTTCTTACTAAAATATGATACAATCGCAAACCCTAATACAAACGTAATAATAGAACTTACAATTGACATGCCACCGGACGGAATTCCAGGAAATACAACTACGATTGATCCAATCACAAGTCCGATAATCGCAGCGAATGTTGCGCTTTTAAAATGTGTTAATAAATAGCTAATTCCTTTACTACTTACAACAAATCCCATCATAACACCTGCACCAATTACTACAATTAACGGCAGATTTAATGTTGTTAAAGCATTAATTGCTGTTGGGTACACCCCAATAATTAATAAAATAAATGATCCACTAATCCCTGGAAGAAGCATAGCCATACTCGCCATCCATCCTGCAAAAAATAGACCAATTGTATTTAAAATTGTTAACGTCGTAATTGGGTCCGCCGCTTTATCCGGCTTAAATAATGCTGTTACAGCTACAAGTGCCGCTGCAACTATTAGTATCACAATATGTCCTGCTTTAAATGTTTCTTTTGCATTTGCTTCCCTCATTAACATTGGTAAAATACTTAAGATTAAACCAAGGAAGAAAAACTGTGTTGGCTCATAATGATTTGCCAGTAAATATTTAATCACATGACTTAATGTTAAAAATGCTGCCGCTATGCCAGCACCAAGCGGAATCAAAAAACTCAAATGTTTTTTCCACTCACGACTAAAGAATCCACTAATCGCCGCAAGCAGCCTTTCATAAATCCCTAGTACAACAGCAATTGTGCCGCCGCTCACCCCAGGAATTAAATCACTAACCCCCATACAAAAACCTCGATATATATTACGCCATTCCATACCGAATAAACTCCTCATTTCTTATTTTCATTTTTTTCCGTAAAGTCTAGTATATCAATGGGTAATCTTGTAATCCAAAGAATTTTTGACAAACATTTGACATTTAAGGTAAAAAATAAAAAAAGAAAGCTACGATTCATGTAGCTTTCTTCTCAAAAGGGAATCACATTCCCTATTTTTCTGTTACAGTTTTTAATTCCTCTAGTAATTCTTCCACATAATGCTGTGCACTTTGCGCTGCAATACTACCGTCGCCAGTTGCTGTTACAATTTGACGAAGCATTTTCTCGCGAACATCACCAGCTGCGAAAATACCAGGAACTTTTGTTTCCATGTGTTCGTTTGTTTCGATATAACCATTTTCATTTGTAATGCCAAGTTCAGTAAATGGTTTTGATAGTGGCAACATGCCGATGTAGATGAACGCACCATCTGTTTTAAATTCTTGCTCTTCACCACTGTTTACATCTACAAGTGTTACACTACCTACTTTACCGTTCTCTTCGTTAATTTCTTTCACAGTGTGATTCCAAATGAAATCTACTTTTTCATTTTGGAAAGCACGGTCTTGTAAAATTTTCTGTGCACGAAGAGCATCACGACGGTGAACAATTGTTACTTTTGATGCGAAACGTGTTAAATATACACCTTCCTCAACAGCAGAGTCTCCGCCGCCAACAACAACCAGTTCTTTTCCTTTAAAGAATGCGCCGTCACATACTGCACAGTATGATACACCGCGGCCACCAAGTTCTTTCTCACCTGGCACACCGATTTTTTTGTACTCTGCACCACTTGCAACGATAATTGCGCGTGTTTTGTATTCTTTTTTACCAGCTACAACTGTTTTATACTCTTTACCATCGATGATTTCTTTTACATCACCATATGCATATTCAGCACCAAATTTTTTCGCATGCTCGAACATTTTATTTGATAAATCAGGCCCTAAAATGGATTCATAACCTGGATAGTTTTCTACATCTTCTGTATTTGCCATTTGTCCGCCTGGAATACCACGTTCTAACATAAGCGTGCTCAAATTTGCACGAGATGTATACACTGCAGCTGTCATCCCAGCTGGCCCAGCACCAATAACAATGACATCATAAATTTTTTCTTCTGACACACTATTCACTCCTATTCATTCCTACCATAACTTACCCTCATTATACTGTTAGCATCTCTTTTTTCCCAATGATTTGCCTATGCGTGCGTACGCTTTACTGCTTTCACATATTTTCTTACAGTTGCTACAGATACATTATATATATTTCCAAGTTCGGCCTGTGTCATCTTATTTCTTTGTTCACCGCGTACAATATATTCAATTGCCGCCGACCAGCCAAATACATTCGTAAAGACTGTTCCCGATGTATATAAACGTATGAAAGTGCAAAACCAAAAATGTAAGCACTCTTCAATCAATTCATCTTCTTTATTTGTATAATTATATAAGGCATCCGCAATCCGAACACACTGTTCAAACGGCTGTAATTCGCCTGGAATACTCTTATGACTATTAAGTAAAAAGAAGTATTTCGCAAGCTGTGACACAATTGGAACACCATTTTTCGCTTGCGTTATATCAAAGAAAAACCCAATTTTCTCAGGTGTTGTTAATTCATTCATTAAATATAAAGCTAGCATTTGTTCCTCTAACGTTGCACTTTGCTGGAAAGATTTTCGCAGTTCTTCAAACAAAACATTTTGCCCTTCATCAGCTAAATTTAAAGCATTCCACGGCTCTTTTCCCTTTTTATCAGGGTGCAATTCTACAACAGATTGCCACATCTTTTCCGCTGTATGGTGATCTTTTACCATATAAGCTGAGTATGCAAACCAGTAATAGAAGCTAACATCTCCTTCATATCCTTGGCGTTTTAATAATCTTAACCACTTATAAGCATTTGCAAAGTGACCAATTGTCGCAAACGTTGTCCCTAGCTTTAAACGATGTTCAAACGACATCGGATATACGAATTCTAATTGTCCTGCTAAAAATTCTACTTGTTTATGTTCCCCAATTGAATATAGAAAAATAAGCGCATTGCAAAGCGCGTGCATATTACCAGGGTTTTTCTCTAAAATCATCTCGGTTAGCTTGAGTGCCTGATCTACATTTCCTGATTGAAAATGCGCAATTGCTAAGTTATTATAGCCCGACCAAAATTCTGGATAATCTTTCGTCACAACTTCAAGCGTAGCAATCGCTTCCTCTAATTGTCCGTTACGAATATAACGGTTTGCTTCCTCCTGCATGACAATTAGCTCATCTTCATCTTCAAGCTCTTCCGTATCCATCGATTCTTCTTCCATAATCTCAAGCAATTCTAGCGTATCTTCCACGAATTCTTGTTCTGTCGCTACTTCTAAATACTGCTCAGCATACTTCTTTGCTTGCTGGAACAAGCCAAGATATGCATAATTATTTGCGATAAAATAATAGCACTGTTCAATATCAGGATTCGAACGAATCAGTTTCAAGAAAATCTGATTTGATTCTTGATACTCACCAACTTCCGATAATACCGTTGCTAATTGACATAAAATAAACGGCTCTTTCTCGCTTTGTGCCGCTCTTCGAAAATATTTAATTGCATCTTGTAATTTATGACCCTGATAAGCTCTCATCCCTTTTTTATAAAAGAAATCTGCTAATTGATTAAAAGAGATAACTTGTCCGTTCTCCTTGTATATTCTTTGATTTTTCCCCATATATCCTCCAGTTTTTTGTTTTCTTCGCTCATACATTCTTCTATCTTTAAGTATAAACGATTCCGTAAAAAACAAAACAGTATATTATAATCAATTATTTCCTTTTTATTCATAAAAAGAGAAGGGAAATGTTACATTTTTAACATTGACCTTCTCTTACCGCCATTTCTTCTTTCGTATAAATGATACGCATCGGATTTCCACCTACAAATGCACCACTTGGTACATCCCGGTGAACAAGTGTACCTGCTGAAACAATGGCGCCGTCCCCTATCTTCACACCTGGCAAAACAGTGGAATTCGCTCCAATCATCACTTCATTCCCTATAATGACTTCTCCAAGGCGGTATTCTTTAATTAAATATTCGTGAGCTAAAATTGTTGTATTATAGCCAATTACTGAATTTGTTCCAACCGTAATCTTTTCTGGAAACATAATATCTGGCATGGCCATAAGTGCAAATGATGTTTGCTTTCCTACTTTCATCCGTAAAAACGTGCGATACAACCAATTTTTCACAGTTAAAAATGGCGTATAGCGCGCAATTTGAATGACAATAAAATTTTTCATGACCTTCCAAAAGGATACCGTTTTATACACATTCCATAATGAATTTGCTCCTGAAACAGGGTAGCGCGTTGTTCGTCGCACTTTACTCTCTCCCCTTACCCGCTATTCAGATAAAATGGATAATAAATCACTCATTTTATCTAATACATAATCTGGCTTATACGATTCTAAATACTCTCTACCCTTAATCGTCCATGCCACTGCTGCTGTTTTCGTACCTGCGTTTTGTCCACCTACAATATCATGATGATTATCGCCAACCATTAACGTTTCTTCTGGCTTTGCATTTAGTAGCTTTAGCGCCTTTTGAATTGGTTCTGGATGTGGTTTCACATGCTCCACGTCACCAATTGTGACAACAACATCAAAAAACTCGTTTAACTTTGAAAGCTTTAAACCCATTTCTACCGTTTGTCTTACCTTCGTTGTAACAATCCCAATTTTGTACCCTTGCTTCTTTAATTCTTGAACTGTCTCATAAACCGTTTCATATTCTTCTACTAAGTCATCATGATGCTCATGGTTAAAATGACGATAACACTGAATCATCTCTTCCACTTTACTCTCATCAATTGAACTGAATGTCTCTTGCAAAGATGGGCCGATAAATGGCAATACATCTTCACGCTTATACTGATTTGGATAGTATATATTTAAGGTGTGTAAAAAAGAAGAGATAATAAGTTCATTTGTATTAATTAACGTCCCATCTAAATCAAACAGCACTGTATTTATTTTCATTTTCCCTGGTCCCTTCCTGTCTATTCCTCAGTTGCCCAAATATGAAAGAAGCAGCATCCCATGTAAGATGCTACTTTTCTGAATATCTTTTATTAGCATATCCCATTTTACGTCTCACAATAATGAAAATGATAGACATGATAATAAGCCCGATGGACACTACTTGTGCAATACGAAGTGGTCCTAACATGAGGCTATCCGTACGTAAACCTTCTACATAGAAGCGTCCAATCGAATACCAAATTAAATACGTAAAGAATAATTCACCACGGCGTAAATTTGCTTTGCGCAATAATAACAATAGAATTACACCTGCAAAATCCCATAGTGACTCGTATAAGAACGTTGGATGATAATAAACACCATCAATATACATTTGATTAATAATAAATTGTGGTAAATGTAAACCTTCTAAAAACTGTCTTGTTACTTCACCGCCATGGGCCTCTTGGTTCATGAAGTTTCCCCAGCGTCCAATTGCTTGTCCAAGCAAAATACTTGGCGCCGCAATATCAGCTAACTTCCAGAAGGAAACTTTGCGTATTTTTGCAAAAATAATTCCCGTAATAACAGCCCCAATTAAAGCGCCATGAATCGCCAAACCACCTTGACGAGTATTAAAGATTTGAATCGGGTTTTGCCCATAATATTGCCACTCAAAAATAACGTAGTACGTTCTCGCGCAAATAATGGAAATTGGTACTGCGAATAAAACAAGATCGATAAATGTATCTTTCGGAACACCTAATCGTTCCCCTTCGTGAGTAGCAAGCCAAAGTCCAAGCAACACACCTGTACCGATAATAACCCCATACCAATAAACTGGGAACGGTCCAAGCTGAATTGCTATACGGTCTAACTGTGGTACAGACCCTAAAAGCATATGTATGACCTCCCTCTCCTAAATTACTCCTGATTACCTAGTTCAATCGCACTCATTAAGCGCTCTGAAAATTGCTGTGCAGCATTAACTCCCATGCGTTTTAATCTGAAGTTCATGGCTGCTACTTCAATAATAACAGCTAAGTTTCGACCAGGACGAACTGGAAGTGTAATCTTCGTAATTTCTGTATCTATAATTTTCATCTTCTCCTCATCAAGGCCTAGACGATCATAGTTTTTCTTTTGATCCCAAATCTCAAGATTAATTACAAGTGTAATGCGCTTGTGGTTTCGCACTGCTCCTGCACCAAATAGTGTCATTACGTTAATGATACCTAGACCACGAATTTCTAGTAAATGCTCAATTAAGTCTGGCGAGCTTCCCACCAAAGTATCTTCATCTTCTTGACGAATTTCGACGCTATCATCCGCAACTAATCGATGACCGCGTTTTACAAGCTCAAGTGCTGTTTCACTTTTCCCAACACCACTTTGACCTGTAATTAAAACACCAACACCATAAATATCTACTAATACACCATGAACAGCAGTTGTTGGTGCTAACTTCCCTTCTAAATAGTTTGTTAAACGACTTGATAGTCTTGTCGTCGTTTGGGAAGAACGTAAAAGAGGTACACCAGATTCACGTGATGCTTGTAACAATTCCTCAGGTACATCTTGACTACGCGTTACAATAATACATGGCGTCTCTTCTGTACAAAGAACTTTCATTCTTTCTTGCTTTTGCTCATTTGTTAATGTATCAAAAAAAGTAAGCTCTGTTTTTCCAAGAAGCTGTACACGATCCGCTGGATAATATGTGAAAAATCCTGCCATTTCAATCCCAGGTCGTGATAAATCACTCGTATCAATCGGACGGTGAATGCCTTCTTCACCACTTACTAATTCCAATTGAAACTGTTCAATTAAATCTTTTGTCCTTACTTTCGGCATATGTAAACCTCCACTCCGCTGCGGGTTCAGTCTCATTTGATGTGAAATTCCATTCTAACCGATATTGTACCATTTTTTTCTGAAAACAAGAAATATCGTTTCTATTAAATAGAAAAAAACATTTCATGAGTCCCATGAAATGTTTTTCCTTTTGTCATTTTTCTATTTCTTTTCAGATAACGGCTCAACAATTACTTTATCAATCAGCATATTTAAAATAGAAATACAAATTGCCGCAATAATTGCTACCCCAAATCCTGATATGTTGAAAGCATCACCTAATAATGAATCTGTCATTTCTAGCGTAATTGCATTAATCACAACTAGGAAGAAACCGAATGTTAAAACAGTAATTGGCAACGTAATTAAAATTAATAAAGGTTTCACAAACACATTTAAAATCGATAAAATAATACTCGCAATAATTGCTGTTTGTATATTTTCTATGTAAAATGCGTCTGGTGCGATTCCCTTTAGAAGACCTGATACAACAATTAACACAACGCTATTTACAAGAAGTGATAGAATCCATCTCATTTTCTTACACATCCTTTTGACATATATACTTAATCATACGCTAATGGCTAGCAAACGCCAAGTAGCATGTAAATAAATTAAAAAACGAGAGAAAACTTTTCTTTTTTTGGTAGGAAAAGAGCATCTGGCCATGC
>NZ_JBALQK010000145.1:39643-56299 GCF_036965845.1 Bacillus sp. JJ1127
ATGCATAGAAGCAGTCAGGACCTTTTTTAGCCCCATGCCATGTAAAAACAAAATGAGAAAACGAGTGTAGATCACCTTTTGTTTTTCATAGCCGTGACTTATATGGTAGGAAACCAAAATAGAATTATATAAAAGCTTATTCCATCCCTCATATTTGTATACCTATCACTCTAAAGTAGTTTTCTTACAATCTTACCATTTTTCCCAGCTAAATAAGAACCATACCATCCCGTTTCATGCGTTTGTACATAAGTCCAGTTAAACCCTTTGTCTACAACATACCAAAAATAAGGAAAGGAGCCAGCCAATTGGCTTAGCTCCCTACTTCAACCTCTTTCATCTTCTCTTTCATACGAGCTTTATCACGTTCTAAAATTTCTTTTAAATACTTCCCTGTATACGAACGCTCTTCTTTGACCACTTGCTCCGGTGTACCTGATGCAACAATCTGTCCACCTTTGTCTCCACCTTCTGGACCAAGGTCAACAATATAATCAGCTGTCTTAATCACATCTAAGTTATGCTCAATTACAAGCACTGTCTCACCACTTTCAACAAGGCGCTGTAATACTTCTAGAAGGCGTGCGATATCATGCGCATGTAAACCTGTCGTCGGCTCATCTAAAATATATAACGTACGGCCTGTAGAACGGCGATGCAATTCAGATGCTAGTTTCACACGCTGCGCTTCACCGCCTGATAGCGTAGTAGCCGGCTGACCTAATTTCATATAGCCAAGTCCTACATCTACGAGCGTCTGTAACTTCCGTTTAATTTTCGGGATGTTCGCAAAGAATTCTACTCCATCTTCAATCGTCATTCCTAATACTTCAGAAATGTTTTTATCTTTATATTTTACTTCTAGTGTTTCACGATTATAACGTTTACCATGACATACTTCACACGGAACATATACATCTGGTAAGAAATGCATTTCAATTTTAATAATCCCATCACCGCGGCACGCTTCACAACGTCCGCCTTTCACGTTAAAGCTAAAGCGTCCTTTTTGATATCCACGTACCTTCGCTTCATTTGTTCGAGCAAACACATCACGGATATCATCGAACACACCTGTGTATGTCGCTGGATTTGAACGTGGTGTACGTCCGATTGGTGATTGATCAATATCAATGACTTTATCTAAATGCTCAAGACCTTTAATTTGCTTATGAGCCCCTGGCTTACTCTTCGCCTTATACAATTTCTGTGCTAACGATTTATATAAAACCTCATTCACCATCGTACTCTTTCCAGAACCAGACACACCTGTTACCGCTACAAATGTACCTAGCGGGAATGACATTTTCGCATTTTTTAAGTTATTTTCTTTCGCACCAATAATTTCAACTTTACGGCCGTCCCCTTTTCGTCTTTCAAGTGGAACCGGAATAAACTTCTTACCGCTTAAATATTGGCCTGTTAATGATTTATCATCATTCATCACTTCATCTGGCGAGCCTGCTGATACAACTTGCCCACCATGAATCCCTGCGCCAGGACCAATATCAAGCAAGTAATCGGCAGCCATCATTGTATCTTCATCATGTTCAACAACAATGAGCGTATTCCCTAAGTCACGCATTTCCTGCAATGTACGAATTAGACGGTCATTATCACGCTGATGTAACCCGATGGAAGGCTCGTCTAGAATATATAGTACGCCCGTAAGACGAGAGCCAATTTGTGTCGCCAAGCGAATGCGCTGTGCTTCACCACCAGATAACGTCCCTGCGGCACGGCTTAAAGTTAAATAATCAAGCCCTACGTTAATTAAGAAGCTTACACGCTCTTTAATTTCACGTAAAATTAAACGAGCAATTTTTTCTTGTTTTTCTGTTAGTTCAATGGTTGAGAAGAAATCATAAACCTCTTGAACTGAGTACTTCGTTACATCCGCAATTGTTTTCTCGCCAACAAAAACAGCTAAGCTTTCTGGCTTCAAGCGGCCACCCTTACATTTCGGACACGCTTGCTCCGCCATATACTTTTCCATCTGTTCACGAATATAATCAGAACTCGTCTCACGATAACGCCGTTCAATATTTGGAATAACCCCTTCAAATAAAATGTCGCTTTCTTTCACTTGACCAAAGTCATTCACATAACGGAAATACACCTTTTCTTCTCCACTTCCGTACAGTACTTTATCAAATAAGTCTTTCGGAATATCTTTAACAGGCATATCCATATCGATTCCGTAATGATTACAAACAGATTGCAGTAATTGCGGATAATATTGTGAGCTTGTCGGTTCCCAAGGAGCAATCGCATGCTCATTTAATGATAAATCCCAGTTTGGAATCACAAGTTCTAAATCTACTTCTAGTTTCGAACCAAGCCCATCACAAGTCGGACATGCACCGAATGGACTATTGAAAGAGAACATACGTGGCTCTAACTCACCGATTGAAAAACCACAATGCGGACAAGCATGGTGCTCACTAAATAAAAGTTCTTCTTCTCCAATCACATCGATTAATACACGGCCTCCTCCAAGTTTCAATGCACTTTCAAGAGAATCTGCAAGACGGCTTGCAACCCCTTCTTTTACAACGATACGGTCAATTACGACTTCAATAGAATGCTTCTTATTTTTATCTAATGTAATCTCTTCAGATACATCAAGCATTTCTCCATCGACACGAACACGGACATAACCTTGTTTCTTTATATCTTCTAATACTTTCACGTGCGTACCTTTACGTCCTGACACAATCGGTGCTAACACTTGTAATTTCGTACGCTCTGGATATTCAAGTACACGATCTACCATTTGCTCTACAGTTTGCGATGTAATTTCAACCCCATGATTCGGACAGATAGGTGTCCCAATTCGTGCAAATAATAGTCGTAAATAATCATAAATCTCCGTCACTGTCCCAACTGTCGAACGAGGGTTACGACTCGTCGTTTTTTGATCAATTGAAATCGCTGGAGACAGCCCTTCGATTGTATCCACATCTGGTTTATCCATTTGACCTAAGAACTGGCGCGCATACGCGGATAAAGATTCCACGTATCTGCGCTGCCCTTCTGCATAAATCGTATCAAATGCTAATGATGATTTTCCCGAACCAGACAGACCTGTCACAACAACGAGCTGATTTCTCGGAATGGTTACATCAATATTTTTTAAGTTATGCGCTCTCGCACCTTTTACAACGATAAAATCTTTGCTCACTATCTTCACCCTTCCGCTTTTAATTCTAGCAGTAAATCTCTTAGCTCAGCTGCGCGCTCGAAGTCTAGTGCTTTCGCCGCTTCCTTCATCTCCGCTTCCATCTTCGCGATTGTTTTTTCTCGTTCTTTCTTCGTCATCTTCTTAGCAGGCGCCGCTTCATATACTTCCGCACTCTCTGCTGCTGCTGTTGCACGAATCACGTCACGCACTTCTTTTTGAATTGTTCTCGGCGTAATACCATGTTCTTCATTGTAAGCCTCTTGCTTTTGACGACGGCGTTTCGTCTCTTCAATCGCAATTCCCATCGATTTCGTTATGCGATCTGCGTACATAATTACATGACCGTTTTCATTACGTGCGGCACGACCGATTGTTTGAATCAATGATCGCTCTGAACGTAAGAAACCTTCTTTATCCGCATCTAAAATAGCTACGAGTGATACTTCTGGAATATCAAGCCCTTCTCGCAACAAGTTAATACCGACAAGCACATCAAACTTACCAAGGCGAAGATCGCGAATAATTTCAATCCGCTCTAACGTTTTAATTTCAGAATGAAGATAGTTTACTTTAATCCCAACATCTTTTAAGTAATCTGTTAAATCCTCTGACATTTTCTTTGTTAATGTCGTAATTAATACGCGCTCATTTTTCGCAATACGGTCTTGTATCTCTCCTAGTAAATCATCAATTTGCCCTTCAATTGGCCTTACATCAATTTTCGGATCTAAAAGCCCAGTTGGACGAATAATTTGCTCCACAGCTTCCGGTGCAAGTTCTAGTTCATACAGTCCCGGCGTTGCTGATACATACACAACTTGATTCGTTTTCTCTTCAAACTCTTCAAACATAAGCGGTCTATTATCTAGCGCTGATGGCAGACGGAATCCATGATCAACAAGCACTTGCTTACGCGCCTGATCTCCGTTATACATCGCCCTTACTTGTGGCACAGTTACATGCGACTCATCCATCACGATGAGGAAATCTTTAGGAAAATAGTCTAACAATGTATATGGTGTTGAACCAGCTGGACGAAGCGTTAAATGACGGGAGTAGTTCTCAATCCCTGAACAAAAGCCCATCTCACGCATCATTTCTAAATCGTAACGCGTCCGCTGCTCTATCCGCTGCGCTTCTAGCAACTTGCCATTATCATTTAATTCTTTTAAACGTTCTTCTAATTCTTTTTCAATATTTTCAATGGCAACTTTCATTTTTTCTTCGCGTGTAACGAAGTGAGATGCCGGGAAGATTGCCACATGCTCACGTTCTGCTAATACTTCACCTGTTAGTGCATTCACTTCCCTAATACGATCAATCTCATCGCCAAAAAACTCAATCCGAATACAATGTTCATCAAGGGATGCTGGAAAAATCTCAACTACATCCCCGCGCACGCGAAACGTTCCACGCTGGAAGTCAATATCATTACGGCCGTACTGCACATCAACAAGTTCACGAAGCAATTGATTACGTTCCTTCTCCATACCAACGCGTAAAGAGACAACAAGTTCACGATATTCTTCTGGAGAACCTAAACCGTAAATACAAGACACACTCGCTACAATAATGACATCATCTCGTTCAAATAAAGCCGATGTTGCTGAGTGACGCAATTTATCAATCTCATCATTAATTTGTGCATCTTTTTCAATAAATGTATCGGTTTGTGGTACATACGCTTCCGGTTGATAATAATCGTAGTAACTAACAAAATATTCCACCGCATTGTTCGGAAAGAAATCTTTCAACTCACTGTATAGCTGTCCTGCTAACGTTTTATTATGAGCCATTACAAGTGTTGGCTTCTTCACTTCTTTAATGACATTTGAAATCGTAAATGTCTTACCCGTTCCTGTCGCTCCAAGCAACACTTGATGTTTCTTACCATTTTTAATCCCTGTTACAAGCTGTTCTATCGCTCTTGGCTGGTCACCTTGCGGGGAATATTCTGAGACAATTTCAAATTGATGTTCCAACAAATCCGACCTCCTCGTAAAAAATCTGTATTCTCATTTTACCACGAACGCTCAGAAAAAAACCAAGGAAACGAACAAATATTCGGTAAAAAATTCGACATTCATTTTAAAACAAACCGCAAATTTCATACGCTAAGCAAAATTCTGCAAAGAAAAAGCCGATTTCCTTGAACTGTACGCTAAAGGATAAATCGGCTCTGTGCTATTAATTTATTTGTAGTGGTCGAAATTCTATTTTATGAAAAATCATTTATACTTTTTTAACAAATTCAGATTTTAATTTCATGGCTCCAAAACCATCAATTTTACAATCAATATCATGATCTCCATCAACTAGACGGATATTCTTCACTTTTGTACCGATTTTCACAACTGATGAAGTTCCTTTTACTTTAAGATCTTTAATGACTGTCACAGAATCACCGTCGTTTAATACATTTCCATTTGCATCTTTAACAACTTTTGTATTCCCATTGTTTTCTGCTTCTGATTCTAAAGTCCACTCATGAGCACACTCTGGACAAACAAAAAGATTTCTATCTTCATAAGTGTATGCTGAATTACATTTTGGGCAATTTGGTAAATTAGACATATTTTTTATTTCCTCCATATTTATCTTTTATAAAATCATTAAAAGAGTAAATTAAATAAGCTCTGTATATTAAATGAATGTTAAAAATCCAATGCATTGGTTTTATTATTTATTATATTAACTTGCTGAGAAAGCCCGGTACATTCATGAAAAGCAAAATGCTTACACCCTATACATTTTTTCGTATTCAAATGTTCTAGAGCGCAGTTAATAGCTTCCCCTGTATGATCAAAAAAGTTTTCTTCCCCGATCTCGTTGTACAATCCATTCTTATCTAGAGTTATTTTTAACTCGGATTGAATTCCTGAGATGAGAAGTACGCCACCTTGTTTTTTAAAATGCTGAATAATATTTCTAAAGTATGCTTCTCCTGTTGTATCAATAAACGGAACTTTTCCCATACGTAAAATTAAAACTTTCGGCTTATAATGAATAGTCCCTAAAATATTTTGTTCAAATGTTTGAGCAGCACCAAAAAATAGTGGGCCCTCTATTGTGTAAATACTAATTTGTGGACAATCATGTGCCTTATTTACCACATCCGGTAACAATTTTTCATTCTTTTTTGTATGATCAGGAAGCACTTTAGATATGACAAGCATATTACTCATACGTTTTGTAAACAAAATAACAGCTAAAATAAGGCCGATTTCCACAGCTGTTGTCAAACTAGTAAATACAGTAAGCAAAAATGTTACAAGCAATACAAGGGAATCCCCTGTCTTCATCTTAAGTATGTGAACAAAATGTTTTTGTTCACTCATATTCCAAGCTACCACCATTAAAATAGGAGCCATACTAGCAAGTGGAATATGTGAGGCATATGGCGCTAACAGTAGAAGTGTGGATAACACAAATGCTCCATGAATAACACCTGACATCGGAGATACAGCCCCACTCTTAATATTAGTTGCTGTGCGGGCAATCGCTCCAGTTGCTGGGATACCTCCAAATAATGATGTAACAACATTGGCAATTCCTTGACCAATAAGCTCTTTGTTACTGTTATGTTTACTATTTGTCATACCATCTGCCACGACAGCGGATAAAAGGGATTCAATACCACCCAACATGGCGATAACAAATGCAGGGCCCATTAACTGTTTTATACGCTCTAATGTGATTTCCGGGATATGAAACTGAGGAAGTGTATTCGGAATCATACCATATGCCGTCCCAATAGTAGGTACCTGACCCGAGAAAAATACAATTGCAATTACAGTTGAAATAATAATACCTACTAATGAACCGGGTACTTTTGGCAAAATCTTTGGAGTTATCAATATAACAAAAAGGCAAATCAAAGCAGTTATAATACTATAAAAATTGATGGTATCAATATGGATAAAGATTTCCTTTAGATTTGCTATAAATGCCTCATGCTTTTTTATACCTGTTAGACCTAAAAAACTAGCAATTTGTCCCGTAAAGATACCAACCGCAATACCTGATGTAAAACCAATTGTTACAGGGCGTGGGATAAATTTAATTAAAGATCCTAATTTAAAAATTCCCATAAGGCATAAGAGAATTCCGGCTAATAAACCGGCCAATAGTAAATTTTCATACCCATAGGTAATTACAATCCCTAAAAGAATCGGAACAAAAGCACCTGTAGGCCCTCCAATTTGATACTTTGAACCACCAAATAACGAAACGAGTATCCCGGCAATACATGTTGTATAAATTCCATACTCCGGCTTAACGCCAGAAGCTATAGCAAAAGACATAGCAAGTGGAATCGCGACGACTCCGACAATCATTCCAGAAAGAAGATCCTTTTGAAAATGTCCTAATGAATACCCTTCAAACCTTCCCGTAAATAACCCTTTCATTACAAAACCTTCTTTTCTATTTTTAATCAATCGTACTTCTTTTCTTCTGAAAGAATACTTTCTTGTGATAAATTTGTATTACAAATACATTTAAACGCTCTCTATCTCGTTACAAAGAGAGTATCAGCCTAATATTTGTTATACGTTTTGCTTAAATGCCGTTCTAATTTACCTATATCTCCGCCTTCTTGTACGTAGGATTTTAATCTTTCTGCTAAAAGTAATCCGTCTCGGCTATCTAGCTTTTTCATATCTATAAACGATGTAATCTTTACTGTATCTGGGGTAATATCTCTACGAAACATTTGCCCTGGAATTTCACTCCACAAACGATTCCATTCATCTAGTAATCCTATTTGGTCAAATAAAAAGCTCTGAATTCCGCATAACCAGGCTGTACAAGCTGTATTTCTTTTTTGACATCCAACTCCATCTTGTAAATGTTGACATAAGAAACAACAAGAATTTCCACTTTTAATACAAATACTACAAACGTGATAAGCTCCTATTGAGCGAAATATTTCTATTCCATGTTGAATGACATCTTCTTTCCTAACTTCAATGTTCAACCTAACCCTCCTTAACTATCAATTCACGCTCTGCTTCATCTAGTTCCTCTAACATTGAAATTGTATCGATTAAATGATTGTTAAAAATTCTCTTTGCAACTACCAGTAAATCCACAATCATAGGATCTCGTAAAGAATATAAAACTCGTTTCCCATCTTTGGTACCAACAACAATATTTTTTGAACGTAGTACGCTTAATTGTTGAGAAACAGCTGAACCTTCTTTATTAAGAATCGATTGAATTTCATTTACGCTTTTTTCACCCTCTGACAATAATTCTAAAATGCCTATTCGCAAAGGATGTGCTAAGGCTTTAAAGAAATCAGCTTTAAATTTTTGCATTTCGTTTCCCATTCAAATACCTCCATTACTTATCCTTAATTTGAAAAAGTATCATATTACATCTTCAAATATTTGAATATGTAATATGATACTCCTAGTACTTCGAATTTTCAATAAAAATTTTGAAAGATTAAATTTGAACAGCAGCTCATTCACGCATCCACAAATAAAGCCTTGTAAGTCTTTTACTCAGTTGGAAAATGAAATTAAGAGATCATTATAGATATAAATGGAATTTAAAGAAGATGACTTCTGTTGATACAGAACTCATCTTCTTAATATTGCATACCTTTTTTTCAAAACGCCCTTCACAAATGGTAGATTTTACATGTAAATATCTTTTTCATTCATTAGGCACCTTCACTAAAAAATAGTTTATGTATTCAAGATCTTTTTGGCATTCACTTAATTTATAATTTACGCTTTCCTTGCTTTCCTCTTTTAGAATTCCTCTGCACACATCACTCTTTTTTCCTTTATGAGTACTACCAAACTTATCATTTGAATCATCAAACGTATAGTTTATATTCATTCCATCATAATCCAATGTTTGAAAGATTGGATCTCCTTCATCGGTATAATGTACGATGCGTACTTTATCCGACTGACCATTTTTAACATGAACAAGAAATTTCTCAAACTTATCTAAATTAGTCACTCCGCTCACTTTTTCAACTATATCATCTTTCTGATTATCTCCCGTTGATTTTGTAGAAGATACACACCCTACTAAACTGCCGATACAAAATAGAAAACACAATAAAGCAATTCCTTTTCTCATATGAATCCTCTCCAGCCCGTTTTGACTTTATACTATCATTCAACACGAAATGAACTGGAAGAGCAATGTAAATACGCCGACAAATACAGAAAAGGTAGAATTTTCTAAAAAATAATTATTTACAAAGTTATTTTTTCACATTAGAATACGAACTACAAGGATTCGACATTATGCGACAAAATGAAGTTATGTTTTTCGGAATTTTTAAATAAAAGGGGATGAGAAAACGATATGAATCTATTTCGCAAAAAATCCATTTCAGCATTGTTAGCACAGTCCGAACAAAAAGGGGCATCTTTAAATAAAGAACTCGGCGCATTCGATCTTACCATGTTAGGGGTAGGTGCTATTATCGGAACTGGGATTTTCGTTCTTACCGGTGTCGCCGCAGCAGAACACGCAGGACCAGCACTTATTTTATCGTTTATTTTATCCGGTTTAGCCTGTGTATTTGCGGCATTATGTTATTCTGAATTTGCATCAACTGTACCGGTATCTGGCAGTGCATACACTTATAGCTATGCGACGTTTGGAGAGATAATTGCTTGGATTTTAGGATGGGATTTAATCTTAGAATACGGATTGGCTTCGTCAGCTGTTGCATCAGGCTGGTCTGGATATTTCCAAGGACTATTGAGCGGATTCGGGATTACATTACCTACCGCTTTAACAAGCGCATATAACCCTGCAGCTGGAACATATGTAGACTTACCAGCAATCTGTATCATTTTTCTAATGACATTGTTATTAACAAGGGGAGCAAAAAAATCAGCTCGCTTTAATGCTATCATGGTAGCTATTAAACTCTTTGTTGTCTTACTATTTATCGGTGTAGGTGCCTTCTATGTGAAACCTGAAAACTGGACACCATTTATGCCGTTTGGTTTCTCTGGTGTAACAACTGGCGCTGCAACTGTTTTCTTTGCTTACATCGGATTTGATGCTGTATCAACAGCTGCTGAAGAAGTAAAAAATCCACAGCGCAACATGCCGATTGGGATTATTGCTTCTTTAACAATTTGTACCATACTATATATTGTCGTCTCATTGATATTGACTGGAATTGTGCCTTACGATCAGTTAGGTGTTAAAAATCCTGTTGCTTTCGCACTACAATACATTCACCAAGATTGGGTTGCTGGTTTCATTTCTTTAGGAGCAATTACTGGTATTACAACTGTTTTACTCGTTATGCTATATGGACAAACACGTTTATTTTACGCAATTAGCCGAGACGGCTTACTACCAAAAGTACTTTCCCGTGTAAACAAAAAAACAAAAACACCTGTTATTAATAGTTGGATTACTGCCACTATGGTTGCTTTCTTTGCTGGTTTCGTTCCTTTAAATAAACTAGCAGAATTAACAAATATCGGTACATTATTCGCATTCATCGTTGTATCAATTGGAGTAATTATCCTACGCAAAAAACAACCAGAACTACCGCGTGCTTTTAAAGTGCCATTGGTACCATGGATTCCTGCTTTAGCTGTTCTATTCTGTGGATACCTCGCATTGCAACTGCCTGCAATCACATGGATTGGCTTTGTGATATGGCTTATAATTGGACTTGTTGTTTATTTCAGTTACGGTTATAAAAATAGTACGCTACAAACTAAACAAAAAGAAGACGTTGCATAATGAAAAAACTGTTGTCCCATTAGGACAGCAGTTTTTTTTCTTTTTTTGGAAAAATGACATATGAAAATGTAATTATCGTATCAATAAGAAGTACAATACCCCATACCTTGCTTACACGACTAGCTCCTTGGTTTAAAACAATCCCTTTCTCAAACCAATCTCCCCACTGTTCAATTGGTACGAGTCCATACATAAAGAAAAATACAATATGAACAGCAGTAAACAAAATAAGATGTAAGCTCCATTGTCCCAGTTCTTGCTTTGTATAAGCCCAGCCCGTAACCTGTAATTGTTCTTCTATAGGCATCGGCTCATTCCGCCATCTTGCAACAAGTTTTCGTACCCATATATCCAATTTTTTTAGATCTTTTTTTCCATATAAAAGCGCATATAATAATATAATTACGGTAATAATTTGAAAGTTAGAAAACTGACCTGTGTGATAATAATCAATGGCGCCCAGCGCTAAAATAAACACTTCATTTAAAAGCAATACAATGCCTGCGATAAAACTCGCTTTCTGTAAACGAAAACCATAACGTAGTACAAAAAATCCAATTGCCGATATCCAAAATACAATTTCTGCACCAATTAAAAAATACCAACGATATTCTGCAAGTATACTCATTTCCCCTTCTCCCTCTCATCATATATACGAAAAGCTTCATCCATATACATTAAAAGCTCCTCTTCAATTGGATACATATTCATCTTCTTTGAATCTTCCTTTGATTTTCTTACTTCCCACAATTTATCTAAAAATGCTTCATCCCCATTCGCCATTTCCAGACACTTCGCCATTAGTTTGTTTGTAGCTTCTTGCACTTCATCATGCGATGCATCCTTGCCTTCTTTCATAAAGCCACGCAACTGTTTTAACAACTCAACCCATTCTCGAACGTTTTCATCTTCCTCGCTCATATTCGGCAAATTGCGAAGAAGTTTTTGCTCCTCGTCTAAAAATGTCTTTTTTTGAAATATTTCGCGTATACGAGGAGACTGCCTTGAAAGTTGAATGAGTTCAAACATGATTCTCCAATCTAATTCTCCCTCTAGCTCAGCTGAATACACAACAGCTTGCAAAATCCGTTCCATTCGGTTGAACTTTTTCTGCTCTTGTTGTACAAACTTAAGTTGTTTTTCCAATGATTCTTTTAAGCTGAATTCATCTGTTACTAACATATTCGTAATCTCTCTTAATGAGAAACCCATTTCTTTTAGAAACAAAATTTGCTGCAACCGAATCACATCCGCTTCACTATATAACCGATGGCCTCCGTCCGTTTTCCCGCTTGGCTTTAATAAATCTATTTGATCGTAATAACGTAGCGTTCTTACAGTAACACCCGTTTCCTTTGTAAGTTCCTGAATCGAAATCATTTCCATCACCCTTTCCTCTTCATTGTAAAAGATGACGTAACGTAACTTTCAAGTATTTTTGTGAAAAAATTCAAAAAAGCTGTTTACACGCTTCATGTAAACAGCTTTTGCGGGATAAAATCGGTAATCCCATCCCGTTTTCCCTTTATTTATCTATTTGTATATAAATCCATTTTAATTTTTCGACATCTAAATCTCTGCTATGCAGAATAAAAGGTAACCTACACTCGTTTGCTCGTTCTGTTTTTACCTCGCATGTGGCAGAAAAAGTCCCTGACCACTTTATACATGGCCAGATGCCCTCTCCCTCCTAAAAAAGGGGGGGTATATCGTTTTTTTAATTGATGTATATATAGAACATACCTCGCTACTCATTCTCTTCTACCTTTCTAAACTGCCATTTCGGCCAATAGTTCACAAAAAAGTATATAAACTGTCCTATTACAAAAAGAATAAATGGCGTTCCAGCTCTCCCGTAAACAATCAAATTATACATACCCCATATCGCTAAGCTTATTGCGTAAAAAAATCCTAGATATTTAAAGGCTTTATCTGATTGATGTCTTTCGTATTCATCTTGCATTCTCATTCTCTCTTCCCCCTTAATCCAACGTAAATATTTCTTCCACCTTCATCCCAAAATATTTGGCAATCTTCAGCGACAATTCCAAGCTCGGATTGTAATGGTGATTTTCAATTGCTACAATCGTTTGCCTTGTCACTTGCATTGCTTTTGCCATTTCAATTTGCGTTATGTGATTTTGCTTTCTTAATTCTTTAATTTTGTTTTTTACACTCATAAGATCCACCTTTAAAAGTAAAGATATCTTTACTTTTATTATAAATATTTTCCAATTCCAAGTAAAGATATCTTTACAAAATAGAGGGAAATATTTTAGCAATATGGAAATATGTAAAGAAACTATTTCTTATCGGAGGCTACCAACATGTTCGAAAGATCTATGATTCAAGCTATTTTGCAGAATTTCGATATACTACAAGAACCGTTTCACTACGAAGTCATACGCGCTTCCAAAGACAAAGATACCCTCATCATATGTTCAACACCGATAAAAAAAGTACTAATCCGATTTTACAAAGACTCTTTCACTACAATTGATGGCCTTCAAACACAAGGACTACTTTGCCGCGCCTTTATTGAAAACGGAATTCCAGTACCCGGGCGCTTCCAAACAAACGACGGACTATACTATTTACCTGCCCATACAATCAAAAATTCTTTTCCTGTTACAGTAGAAGAATGGATGCCAGGAAGAGAGTTAGAGGACCAAGAAGTGAATAAGCAATTATTACATACACTGGGTAAACTACTAGGTAAAACACATAAAATTTCTGAGACATATGATATCCATTTTAAATACGGAACTTATTGGGGGATGTTCGGCGGAAACACTTCAGATGTACCTGGCATTTATGATGATGTGGAATTAGAGGCAAATAGTCTAAAGGAAAGTTTACAGCGAAAAGAAATCAATCAAGCACTAGTAGAAGAAGTTTTTCTTCAGTTTTATGAAAAACGAGCGACCTTGCAAAAGTTGTGGAATACTCTTCCGAAAGGTGCAGTGCAAGGTGACTTCTCTCCAAACAATATTTTGCTAAATCATAACAGTGCATTTCAATCCCTTATTGATTTCAATATTGCTGGTGATGAAGTTTTCATTAACCATCTCGCCGGAGAAGCTATTTTTTTAGCATATGAACTTATGGGGGATGAACAAGACGACTGGTTTTATGAATTTTTATCAGCCTATATGAAAGAGCGACCATTATCTACACTTGAAAAGGAAGCCTTACCTCTTATCATACAAGTTGTACGCCCATTTCGCTTTAGACGTACACAAAAGATTATCCAGCTTGTAAAAGAAGAACAATTTACTGAAGTAGAAAAAGAATTATCCATTATGATTGGCCTTTTACATTGTGATGTGGGAGCATTTATGAAATAGAAAAGGAGGCATACCGATTATGCCTCCTTTTCTTACCTTACATAAAGCCTAACGCATATACAAGAATATACCCGAGAACAGAAAGACAAACAGATCCTATTAACCCTGCGACAAATGCTCTACTTCCTAATTTACGGAACGTCCTAAACTCTACATTTAAACCAAGCCCCGCCATTGCCATCGCAATGAGCATGTAAGCAAGGACTACGATATAACCTGCAACGAACTCCGGTATAATTCCTAACGAATGAACCGCACTCATTGCTAAAAAACCAAAGATAAACCATGGAATTGGAAGGTCACGCCATGAACCCTTTTGCTTGTTACCTTCGCTGCGTCCAAACCATATTCCAATTAAAATCGCCACTGGTACAAGCATAGCAACGCGCGTTAACTTTACAATAACCGCGATATCAACAGACGTGCTTCCGCCTGGCGCCGCCGCGGCGATAACGTGTGCAATTTCATGCAGCGTCGCTCCAGAGAATACCCCGTAACCATATGGAGATAGACCAAGAACCGGATACAATAAAGTATAAATCAGTGTAAAAATTGTACCTAGAATTGCAATAATTGCCGCACCGACCGCCGTTTCATCGTCCTTCGCTTTCACTTGCGGTGCAATTGCCACGACCGCGGCCGCGCCGCAAATTGCTGTCCCGCATGCTGTTAAAATTCCAAGCGTCTTATCTACTTTAAAAACACGCGTTAATGTGTATACAACAACAATTGTAAAGGCAATGACAATTGCGGCAATAACCAACACCTTTGGTCCTGCCTTAGCAATATCAACTAAATTTAATCTCATACCAAGTAAAATAATTCCGAAGCGAAGTAACTTCTTACTCGCAAAACTCGTTCCTGCGATTGCTTCATAAGGTATACCAATTGTAGCTCTCCAAATCATCCCAATTAGAATAGCAATTACTAATTGTCCCATAATATTTAAAAATGGAAGCTCCGCTAAATATTTCGCGACAATGGCAATCAATAACGTAATCCCAATTCCTTGCGAAAAACCGAGACGCTTCTTCTTTTGTATAACAAGTGTCTGTTCCACTTTATACCACCCCAATAATCGTATTGAAACATGCATGTTCTTTATATTTACATTATAGAAGAGATTCAATAATAAGTTTAATATCAATATACAATCTCAATCATCATAAAAACTTATGATAAAATGAAAGAAAAAGCAGAAGCAGTGCACCTACACAGTCATAACACTATAAGTAAAGGGGTAAGGCCAATGAACGTCGATATTTTAAAAATATTTGTTACCGTTGTCGAGCAACAACATTTCTCTCGTGCTGCGGAACTATTAAACCTTTCACAACCAGGCGTCAGCATGCATATTCGCAATTTAGAAAACGAATTTGGTACTACGCTCATTCAGCGCTCTCCAAAACATGTTCAAGTTACGGAAGCTGGCAACATTTTATACACACATGCAAAGCAGATGCTATCTCTTTATGAAGAGGCAAAACAAGAAATTAACGAATTACATAATGTTGTGACAGGAACACTGCGTATCGGGGCTAGCTTTACAATTGGTGAATACTTACTTCCAAAAATATTAGCACGTTACGCTAACGAGAATCCGCGCGTAGAAGTACATACATTTATCTCCAATACAGAAGAAGTCCTTCAAAACATTCGTTCCAATCAAATTGATATTGGCTTAGTAGAAGGACAAGTCGTATATACCAATATGAATGTAGAAACCTTTATGGAAGATGAAATGAAACTTGTCGTCCCGCCCAATCATCCCCTGCTACGTACACAAGCAATCAACGAAACAACCTTACAAGATCAAGTATGGATTCTCAGAGAAACTGGCTCTGGAACACGCGCCTATAGCGATCGCTTTATCCATCAGCATCATTTAAAAATGAAGCGTTTCTTTACATTTAGCAGTATTCAAAGTGTAAAAGAAGCCGTTGCCGCGGGGCTTGGCATCGCAATACTTTCTGACTGGACCGTAAGAAAAGAGCTGCAAGCGAGAGAGCTTTTTCATGTCGAAGTTCCAAACGAAAAACTCATTCGTCCTTTCTCCATCGTTCGCGGTAAATACTTTATCCCTTCCAAAGCCATTCAAGTCTTTTTAGATCATGTTCAATTATTTTCCAAAAAACAGAGTTGACCTTCACATTATCTATACGAAGGGAGTGAAATGCAGTACAGATTGGAGAATGAACAAAAGGAAAACTATTCAAATTATCGTGAACAAAAGGAACGTGAGAGAATACAAAAACAAGCCGAATATGATAAATGCGTACAAGGAAAGAAACGTCTAGAACAATCTATTTCACACAAAAAACAGCGTGCTTCTACACAATATACGATATACGTAAACATACAACAAAGGAGCTGTCCCAAAGG
>NZ_JBALQK010000146.1:0-195 GCF_036965845.1 Bacillus sp. JJ1127
AAACAGAACTAACGTTCTTATTTTTATGGTAAAATAAAGAAAAAAAAGAACACACTGTTAAGTGTGGTCTTGTACATTTTTTTTGAGGAAACAGGCATAGCGCATCCAGCTTTTTATTATCTCGTCTTGTTGATTTTTGTTTAGTTACACTAAATCGTTAAATTATGTCGAAAAATAGAATAAAAAAGAGATTAT
>NZ_JBALQK010000146.1:240-1429 GCF_036965845.1 Bacillus sp. JJ1127
CGAAGAAGTCCGATTTTACGGCGTTTTTAAATTCAGACAAATGTTGAGAAAGTTTGAAAATCAAAATTTTTTAACTTTTCTGTGATAACATTGTGATAATAAAATGAATGGACACAAAAAGACCCATAGCGTGTGTAATTGTGCTGGGAACACTTTTACACCGTTTTGCCCTAATTGTAGTAGGGAAAACATTTGCCATGAGCCTTTTGCTGTTACGGAATACCATAACGTATACGGCTAGTATAACATAACATTCAGATATAGTTCATCATATTTAGGTTCGTTTTCTATATAGGGGAGTGTGTCTTTGTTCCAGAGGGGGACAATAATGAAAGTTATATTAGACAGGATTTCTACTGAAATTGAATATCGCAGGATGAGTAAACGGAAAATTGCAAAAAATATAAAAATCGCTCATTCTACAATTTCAAACTTTTTAACAGGCAAAGATGAAATGAAGTTTAATGCATACGGTGAATTCATCAGGGAAATTTACCCTAATGAAAAACAAATTTTAATAAGGCGAGAGCTATATATCGAGTATTTTAGTAAAACGTCTAGACCAATTAATAAAAGAATTGGAATGGATTACTTAGCAGTTCATGGTGAAATGGAATTATTAAAGCTGTTAATTAATCAGGAGATAAACAGCGATGATGAAATAAATAAAGAATGGGCTCAAATTTATAAATTGCTTTATCTTAGAAATACAGAAGAATTGAAAGGTAGTACATTTGCGAATTTATTGTACGAAACTGAAAAAGATATTAAATTAAAAACCAATGAGATGAAAATTCTTTTTAAAATAATTGAAATGTTTACAGAGTATGATCAAAGTAATTTTAAAGTAATGACAGATAAAGCTTCTTTTCTTATCGATGAATTAAAAGAAATAAAAAATTCATATATACGTTTGTCTTTTGAATGTAAGGTTCGTGAGTGCATTTTACAAGGATTATTATTATCTGATGAAATAGAGAAGACTAGACAATTATGCCATGAAATCATAGCAAATAATGAATTGAAGAGAAAATTTCCAATGATAGTTGCTACAGCATATGGGGTTCTTGGGGAGTCTTACACTTTTACTAATTTTGAAAAGGCTAGATTTTTTATAGAGGAAGCAGTGAAAATACTAGAAAAAGGTTTGAATGAAAAAATGAAAATGCGTCATCACATGATGTTAGAT
>NZ_JBALQK010000146.1:1455-4417 GCF_036965845.1 Bacillus sp. JJ1127
ATGTTAGATACAATTATGTTCTTAAAAATTCATCATGAAATTGACTTAAAGAAGATAAAACCATGTAATGCTGCAGAAAATGCCTATTTACAAATAAAGTTAGGCAACAAGAAAACAGCTATAGCTATTTTGGAAGATTTGCAAAAAGAAAATGGGTTTCTATCATCCTATCAACTTTACTATTTAGGTTTAGCGAAAAATGATAAGAATATATTGATTAAATCGTTAGAAAGTTTCGAAAAGGAAGGGAATATTTTTTATGCTAGATTACCAAAGATACAATTGGGTATTTTTCGGTAAATATGGTATAATTTTCATATAATCTAGGGGGTGCTTCATGAAAACATTATTAAAAGTTGTACCAGCATTACTTTTGGCAGGAACTCTTTTATTAAATCCAGTAAAGCAGGAAAATCCTAAACCAACAAACGTTGATCAACAAATAAATTACATGAAAAGAGATCCGGGAACAGGGGTCGGTTAAAATAATAGATTTTGAATGACATCGTCTAATGGCGGTGTCATTCGTTGTTTTTAGGGAATGTTCAGTAATTATTGAAACAAAAAAATAATGAACAATTGTGAATAAATCACAATCTATCTTGGGAATAGGAGTTTAGTAAATATGAAGGAAGTTAAAGAGAATGTGAATCTTATCAAGCAAGCGTTATTACTTTTGCAGGGGGAAGAAAGTCCAAAAAAAATGTTATTAGCAATTTGCTTAAACGAATCAAAAAGAGAAAAGGCCATGTAAAAAAGACTATCTATGTTGTGATAGTCTTTTTTTATTAAGCATTCCCTTTAGCCTTTTCATAGTTAACAAACATTTCTAATTGCTCCCATGCCTTTTTACGCTTTTCTTCAGGTAAATTATTGATTATTTCTAGTATTTCTTGAGCCTCTTTTGTAAGTTTAATGTCTTGATCTTCAGTTAGTTCTGGTGAATCAGATTTGCCAAGAAGATAGTCATTAGTACATTTTAGTGCTTCTGAAAGCTTTGTCGTCACTTCACGAGAAGGTTGTTTTGTCCCAGATTCCACTTTTGAAATGAAAGACTCAGTTACATCTACCATCTCACCGAGAGTCTTTTGAGATAACTTCAGTTTTTTCCTTAATTCTTTCACACGTACTGATAATATAGGTAGCATCTTTATTCCCCTTAACTTGTTATTTTATATCTATATATGATTATCTTTCACCGTAGATTATTTTAATATTTATTGACTAAGGTTATTAAAGTATATGTGTATTGACTATAGTTAATATTCTACATAAAACTTGACCATGAGTCCATTTGTTATTTGCAAAAAGGTATAAAAACTACAAATAATGAGGGGAAAAGATTTTAAAAAAACTGAATAAAAAACTTGACCTAAGGTCATGTTAATAATATAATCGAATTGTAACGAGGTGATACAAATGGATATCAAGGGAGAATATATCAAGAAGTTGCGAAAGCAAAAAAAATATACTCAAGAAGATTTAGGGAGATTGTCAGGAACAAGCGCTAGTATGATCTCTAAAATCGAGACAGGTATCAAGTCAACAAGCGTTAAAAAATTAAAGAATATTGCACAAGCATTAGATACACCGATGGATGACTTAGTAAATTAAGTCTTTTTTTAGAAAAATAAACTTGACCTCGGGTCATGTTAAGGTGACTCATATTAAGGAGGATTGAAATGACTATCGAAGAGCAAATCCAACAAGCGGTTACTAAAGCAATTGAGCCATTAATAGAGCTTCTACATAAACAGCAGTCACAAGTCGTAAATCACAAACCGCTACTTACATTAGAAGAGGCGATGGAAATCTTGGGTGTTGGCAAAAATCGTATGTACGAAATTGTCAAAACTAATGATTTTCCAGCATTCCGAGAAGGGAAACGATGGATGATCCTTACCAGCAAGTTCTATGAATGGATGGAAAAACAAGCGTAAAACAAATCGATATAGGAGTGTATGTCTTATGAATTTAGAAGAATCGTTAAAAGAAATTATACGTGAAGTTGTAAGGGAAGAAATTAGAGCTGCACTAGCTGAATTTCAACAACAATCACAACCAAACAAAGTGATGCGGGTGAAAGAAGCTGCAGCTTATCTCAACATCGCAGTTAGCAGAGTGTATGAACTAGCAAATCATCCACAGTTCCCGGTAATCAGGGAAGGTAGAAAGCTTCTGTTTTTACAAAAAGATTTAGAAGTATGGCTTGAATCACAAAAGGAGGTATCACATGGATTCGGCATTGGTTGAAAGTTCTTTTAGCCTTTTCATTACAATGTTTGTTATTGTGTCAGTCTTTGGAGGAATTGCAGTTGCAGGAAGCTTAATCGAACGTCTTATAAATGAGAATGAGCGACTCGAAGCGGAAAACAGGAAATTAAGAAAGGAGAAAATGGTATGAATTTATCAAATCGTGTTTTACCAAAGCGTATTGAAGCGGCAAAAAAATTAACTTCATTTGTAAATCATTGCGTGAAACAACAAAAATATGCACTAGCAGCGAATGATGAACCAACTTTTTATTGGTGGGTTAGAGAAGGGCGTCGTGCTAGACGTGAACTCGCGGAAATGTATCGTGAAAAAGAAAAGCACGATCAAGAAAAAGAGAAGGACTGTGAAAGTATCCTAGGGATTATACAACGATTAAAAAGTCAGGGGATTAATGCATCAGCAGTTGAAAGAGTGCACTACATAACCCTGAAAGGAGGATGATGCCAATGGTTTATAACAGAATTTAGTAAAAAGACCCCTGTTGCAGCAGGAGTCACTTGAAAAACTATATTTGAACTTATTATATCACGAGAAATAGGAAAATAGTACGAGGCATTTTTAGTAAGGAGGACTCAAAACATGGCTAAGTTTAGGCAAGTACATGTTGATTTTTGGCAAGATGGATTTGTATTAGATTTAACACCAGAAGAAAAATATTTTTTCTTGTACTTGATGACAAATAGTAAAA
>NZ_JBALQK010000146.1:4554-34668 GCF_036965845.1 Bacillus sp. JJ1127
AATCAAATATAACGATGAAACAAAAGAAATTTTTGTTGTTAATTGGCTAAAGCATAACAAAATAAACAGTCCTAAAGTAAAAAGCTGTATCGTTAAAGAACTGAAAGATACTAAACATATAGCCTATGTAGCAGAATTTATTAGTCAATGTAATGAGTTAGGATACCGTATCGATACATCAACAATACCATATCTAAATGGTATACAAAGTCTATCTAAAGACCATGGGGAAGAAGAAGAAAAAGAAGAATCTCCAGTAGCAGAAAATCTCGCAATTGATTTTTACATGAGAAATTTTGGTGTCATTTCTTCATACATGGGAGAAGAAATCAATCAATGGGTGGATGATTTAACTCAAGAATTAGTGGTAAAAGCAATGCAAATAACACTAGAAAATAATAAACGTAGTTGGTCGTATACAAAAGGAATTTTAAAGGATTGGCATAGCAACAACTTCAAAACAGTTGCAGATGTAGAAGCAGCCCAAGAAGAATTCCGTAGACAACAAAAAAATAAAAAACGAACTGGAACTGGTTACGCAACACGAAAAGAAGTCGTACCGGAATGGCTACATCAACAGGAAGAACCTGATCCAATACCACAGCAAAATCAGACTACAAATACTGATGAAGAACGTAGGCGTTTAGATGAAGTATTGCAAAAATATAAAAAAAATAAAGGGGAATAAATCAATGAAAAATACTGGGATTGTAAGAAAAGTAGACGAGCTTGGTCGTGTGGTTATTCCAATTGAAATGCGTAGAACATTAGGGATTTTTGAAGGGACATCTTTAGAAATCAATGTGTATGGTGAAAGTATTTTTATAAAAAAACATGAGAAAGCTTGCCTGGTAACGGGTGAGCTTTCAGATGAAAATATAGAGCTATTAGATGGACAAATCGCACTCAGTCCAGATGGGGCAAAAATATTATTAGAAGCCATTCTTCAAAGTGAAGAAAAAAGAGGTGAAGTAGTAAATGGATCTACAATTTAAATTCAAATTACAAATCGATGATGAGCATTGGAAGTGTACGCAAGAAATTATTGCTTTTGATGAGATGGACGCAAAGCGTAGATATTACCGCACTTTTAAATATGGTTTTTACGGAATGGAGTTTGATGACTTTATTAAGCATGTGAAGTGTGAGAATTTGGGGCTGGTCAATTTTGCACAGTTATTGAAAAAGGAAGCACAGTTTCAACGAATGTGTAAAAAACGGAGAATACCTTTTGCCTATATTGGTATGGATGTTCAAGTTTTAGGACGAAAGGGAAAAATCATAGGTAACTGTAAAAATAACTTGCTTGTTTTATTTGATGGAGATACAGAAGCATACAATTGCGATCCAAGATTTGAGGTTGCATATTTTGATCAAGATGGCCAGATTATTAAGGATACAAGAAAAGGTGTTTATGCAGTTTAAGATTACTAGTTTCATAAGGGAGCGTAGGGGTAAATGGTGAAGCAGTTAAACATTTTTGATGTGGAGCCGGAAATTATGCAGTTTGATGTCAGTAAAGCGAACGTAAAACGGGGAACTGGAAAGATTACATATGCTGATGTACGCGTGCTGATTCCTCGAAACGCAAAAAGTACAGATGAGTTACCGCGAACAACAAAAGCTGATGATCGTTATGAAGAATTTGAAGAACATGCAATTGGTATTTGGCGTTATCAGCGTGCACTGGACAAGCTATTCGAATGGGAAGTAGCAGAAGAACTTTGTAAGGCAGCAAGAGATCATAAAGAAGCTATTCCAGTAAGAGTGTATTTAGGAAGTGGGTTTAAACCAGATGTTGTTGAGTATATGAAATGAAAATGGGAGTTGTATATATGAAAAAAGAAATCGATGTTACCAATAATAAGATCTACGTGGTGAAAGATGGACAAGTCTTTCCAGTTAATCCACCAGCAAGTGGATATGGAGAACAAGTTGCTGTTTGGGTAAATGGAAAAGTTGATCGAGTGAAAACCACATCTAATGAAAAGATAAATTAATCATCTTTCTAAAGGAGATATGAAGATGGAATCTTTAAAAATTCATGTAGCTTTAGAAGAAGTAAATTTTCTTTGGGATCAAAGAGAGGTAATTCGTTTTCGAGAGTTATGGAATAGTAACTTTAGTCTTTCAGATATTACAAAAAAGCTTAAAAGAAAGCAAATTGAAGTGGCTGTACTTATTTTAGATCAAATGGATAAATATAAAATTCATAAACGTGCTATGGGATTAGGTGAAATTGGTATTCAAAGTATTCGAAATAAACAAAAGTATGAATTGCCTCCATATGTCTATATTGCCTTAGAGGAAGTGAATTTTATCTGGAGTGAGAAAGATATAGAACGTTTTAAGGATTTGTGGAGGAAACGATTCAATGTTGAAGATATAGCAAACAAGTTGGGTAGACATCAAATTGAATTAGCAACATTAATATTAGATCAGTTTGGTTTGGAAAATATGCTTACAAGTTTAATAGAAACAGAAAAAAGGGCAGCGTAATTGCTGTATAGATGGGGTGAATGGAAATGAATAAAACATTCGAATATGGATTCGGGGCAATTGCGGTAACGAAATCAAACATGATTTCGCGCGGAGAAGATATGGAACCATTGTGCTTAGTTGATATTACCGAATGTGTGAGCGGAGATGATATTTCGACAATGGATCAGAAAGAACTAGGCCAGTATATAGAGTTTTTGCAGGAAGTACGTGATGAAATGATTGAGAGCGATAAGAAAGAGGGGGAGAAAGAAATGAAACCAGTTGAAAACGGTACTTACGAAATCACTAAGTTATTAGCTGAAACAAAACAAAAATAAAGGGGTGACGGTATGGAAGCGAGACACGTTTATTTGTACGAGGAAGCAGCGCGGCACGAACAAGAGCAAGCAAATAAACTCTTTAGCAAGGTACAACAACTTGAATCACAGCTACTCATAGCAAAGTCACAATACAAGCACCATAAAGAAGAGAGCGAACGTTTACAAATAATGGTGAAACGATGGAAGGAGCAGCAGAATGAGATTAAGAGTAAAGGTTAAGAAAGTGAACGAAGCAGCGGAGCTTCCAAAGTATGCAAGAGAATTTGATGCTGGTTTTGATCTTGTGGCAGTTGAGAATGTAGTTATTGAACCAGGGGAAACAAAGGTTATTCCTACAGGCCTAGCTTTTGAAATTCCACCAGGTTACGAAATGACGGTACGTCCTCGAAGTGGTATATCACGAAAAACAACGCTTCATGTAGCGCTTGGAACGATAGATAGCGGTTTTAGAGGAGAAGTAGGAGTTATTATGAAAAATCTCAAAGCACCAATACTATACATCCCTCAAGGTGAAGATGAGTTATACCAACTAAATTGTAATTTACTTCATGATATTAATGGTGAAGGTGTACAGTTTTGTGACCAGTTGCCCAAAGGATCCTACTATATAAGAAAAGGAGAACGCATAGCGCAAGGCATTATAGCGCCAGTAGAAACAGCATGCTTTGTAGAAACAGATGAGTTGAGTGAAAGTGAGCGCGGAGCAGGTGGGTTTGGCAGTACAGGCGTAAAGTAAGACCAAATTTGAATTTTGTAGAAAAAGGGGAATGAAAAATGGCTAGAAAACAAAAGGATAAAATTGTACGAGTTCAATTTAATGAAGATCATGTAATGCTGTTTGGTAATTCATATAAAACTTGGGAAGAACAACTGGATGAATACTTATGGTTATTAAAACGAGATGGAGAACTGAATTCCGTGAAAGGAGTAACCGTATCAGATAATAAGTGGGTATCATGGGGCGGATTGAAGTGGTGTTCTGAAGTACGTTTTCAGCATCATTTGAACCGAGAGGGCTGCCAATCTGATGAGATGGATAATCCGAATCCGAGACAGTATAAAGATATGAAGTTTTATCCAGATACAGAGGTTGCAAATAAGGTTATCAAGGCAGTAGAGAAATATAAAAACAATATCTATTAATTTATAACAAAATAGTTATTTTAGCGAAAGGGGAATGGAAATGACTGAACTAGATTTATATAAATTTTGCGAAGGTAAGGAAATGGACTGGAGAGGCAATGAACTTTATATATGGGTTTACTTCCACGATTTAGAGGATTTTACAAAAATAGTAGGGTGCAATTGGTTTAGCGAGGGCGGAATGGAAATTAGATTGTTTGATAATTATGTGGCAATCGAATTAGTTGACCTCTGCGAGAACTATGAAATTGATCCTGAAAATATTCTTAAAAAGGAGAGATAAGTAATGAAAGCTCGGAAGTGCAAGGCTTGTAGTGGAAAAGGATTTGTATTCAGTAAAGATTATGAAATAAGAGAAGACAGATTCGGCTTCGGGTTACGCGAAACAGGTATAAAAATTACTTGCTCTAAATGTTTTGGAAAAGGTGTGAAATAGTACAAAATCCTTATTTGGATAGAAAAAAAGCCAACAACCGGATGGCTTGTTAGCTTGAAAAAGTGGAATGTCACTAAAATATTAGTTGAAGACATAACAGGTTATTTAAGGTATATGAATTATGTATAAAAAATATACAGTAAAAATTAAAGAGCGCTTTCCAAGGCGCTCTTTTACCCAAACTTACACTGAAAAAGAATACACAATATTGTATGCGTATTTTTTCGGTGTGTGTAGTTTTAAAACAAAATCGTTATTTTAGTAGCAAACAAATTAAATAGGACCTGATGTACGATACAGGTCCTATGAAATGGGGTAATAATATTGGTTTACTAGTATTTTACCAGAAATAGGATTAAAACTCCACATGTTGGATGTTGAGAAATAAATATTTTATTAAATAAAGGAGAACAGCTTTTGTAGCTATTCTCCTAAACAGAAGTGCAGGGTAAAGCCAGAAGAGCTTCTCAGATGGCAATTAATCAGGCTCTACAAAGGTAGTATCCCCTTACAATGAAAGTCTATACAACAAAGCAGCTAGCAAAAGCTAACTGCTCGTTGTACAAAAGAAACGCGGCGCTTACAGCAATAGTTTGTAACTAAGAGTTACAAAAATAGTATGAACAGGGCTGAAAATATTATTCGTAAATGAAAGAAAACCAAACAAAAACGCTATTTTAGTAAAAAACAAATTAAAAAGGACCTGCTATCTGAGGACAGGCCCTTTTAACAAGGTAACGGAGACTTCATAAGGGAATTACCTGTATATTACCATAAATGGGATTTAAATTCCATTAGGCGAGTGTTGAGAAATAAATTAGAGAGCTTTAAATAAAAATTTCATTTTGTAGAAAAGGTTGGTGAAACAATGTTTATTAAAGAATTTAAAGTAAATGGCAGCATGATTGAAGGGCAAGTCATTGGTAATTGGTCCAATAAAAGTTATTACGCCCTCAAGATTGAGAAAATGAAAATGTCCAGTTTAGATGTAAATGAATTAGATACATTAATAGCTGAGTTGGAAAACATAAGTGCAAAAATAAAAGAATCTAATGCAGAATACGAACGCGATTATAAAGCTAAAAGAGCAGCTAGCAAAAGCTAACTGCTCGGCCCTTAGGGAATCGGAGAAATATTACATATATGGGTTATCTACAGTATTGATGGAATATTGAGATTTATTCAAGGGGTGAAGAGGGAAGAGTTAAGCTGTTCCAAATTGGTTTTGGTCTGCAACATTACCATCGAATGTGTTTGTTGCACTAATACCGTTAAAGATATTGGCAATAAAAGCTTCATTTGTTGCTCCTGCACCATTATAAGATTTTGTATTCTCTTTTGGAGAAACATTATAAAGATCACCTAAGTTGAAAGAACCATTACTATTTTGTACAACTAGGTTAGCTACAATTGAGGGCATACGTCTCACCTACTTTCCTAGAAAGTATTTAAATTAGCATATGTTTTATGAGTCTAGGTGTGCATTTGGATCTGAAAATTTTAACATGAAGCTTGTGAGAAAATCTAACAAAATAATCCTTTGAATAGAAAGTGAGGTTAGGAGAAATGACAAGTTTAAAGAAAAGAAAAATAAAGAAAGCTATTGCTCGTCGTGCAAAAGCTGTTGATAAATATAAATTTGAGAATGCTTGGAGAAACATTTTTGTACAAGCTGGCATTTTAAAGTGAATGAAAACAGAATATAGTCCGACTAGAAAACTAGAGGATACCAATTCATTAGAGCAGCAATAAAGCTGTTTTAAGAATAGGTGTCCTTTTTATTTTGAAAAAGGACATGGAGGTAAATGAAGGCGCTAAGAGATCAGTTACGTGAATGGAAAAAGCAAGCGAATCAAGCAAAAAAGAAAAAGAAGAAGAAACGAAATGAGAAATTGAGTACAAGGGATATAGAGGATTTAATGGGAATCCGTGGACCACGATATGAGCGTAGACGTGGTGCATTAAGACAAAAGTAATTAAAAAATAAAAAGGAGTGGTCTTACATGACTAAACAATTATCTTTCTTACCAAAAATCGATAGAGCAGCTACACAGGAAAAGTTGGAAGGTGTTCTTGAAAGTGTACGTATATATAGACAGTTTGGAATGATTCGTAAAGAAATGAAAGTCACTCCTTCTTATGAAGTTCGAGAGCATGGTCCTACACATGCAGTTGGAAAGCCATTAGAAGATGTAGCAATAGTTAATGTTCAACAAAGTGAGCGTGAAGAGTGGCTGGAGAAGATGTCCTTTCGAATCGGCCAAGCGTTAAATCGTTTTGGAAATGGCATTGCCGGAAGGAATCAAAGGGACATCATCATTAAACGTTATTTAGAAGATGAAGATGTATGTGACTATATGGTCTATAACGAAATGGGAATGAGTGAACGTACATATCGCCGTGTTAAAGCAAGAGCATTTTATAAGCTCGCCTTTGCTCTAAGATTAGAAGTTTACGAGAAAGACGAAGCTGGAGGTAATGAATAATGAATTTTGTTCAGCCAATACGCGATCCAGAGCAAATACAACAGATAAAGGAATATTTAAAAGAAAAGAATGAACGTAATTATATTTTGTTTGTAATGGGAATTAATACAGGGTTACGTATAAGTGATATTTTGAAACTAAAGGTTGGGGATCTAAAAAGTAGTCATATCTCAATGCGTGAAATGAAAACAGGTAAGCAGAAACGCATACAAATTACAGCAGCATTAAGAAGAGAGTTAAAATGGTACATTGAAGATATGGAAGACCATGAGTATCTAATCAAGAGTAGGCAAGGGAAGAATAGACCAATCGGAAGAAGTATGGCATATAAGATACTTAGCAGTACAGCAGCCGAGTTTGGTCTAGACGAGATTGGAACACATACACTACGTAAAACATTCGGGTATCATATGTACATGCAGACGAAGAATATAGCTTTGCTAATGGAAATATTTAATCATTCAAGCGAACGGGTGACGTTACGATATATAGGTGTAAACCAAGATGTAATGGATAAAGCGATGCGTAAGTTTAAAATATAAGAACATTAAATCAATTGGAATATTTTTTCAAATTAGTGCGGAATATTAAGACAATAAATTTTTATACCTTTATTGCATAAATTATTTCTTTTTGTATTGATATCTCTGTATTTGGAATTTTCGTAATTACATTCAATCAATAAATATACTTAATTTGAGAAAGATGTAATATTTTGTTATTTTTTCTATATTTACTCTTTTATCAACCATCTCTAAACTGTGAAGTGTAAAGGGAAATAAACCTTACAAAAAGCAAATGTGGAGGGATTTTCAAATGAAAAAGATGAAAAAATTTGTAGGAATCGCACTAGCTGCTACAATTGGATTAGGTGGTTTAGGTATGTTTACATCAACAAATGTAAGTGCCGCAGAATTGGAGAAACCTATTTCTGATATACAAACTCTTGCTGGTGCAGTTATTCTTGATGAAGGAGAATTTTCTTTCCCGAATGATGGGACAAGTCAAGATATAACGTACAATATTAAAAGTAGCATGGGAGATGAAGTTAATTTTTGGTTAGATAATACAGTTTTAAATACCGATTTGCAATTCAAAGTATATACACCGAATGGAAAAACACTTTATCCTTCTAAGGTGTATGCTTCTGGAGCTGTTAACTACAAATTAAATGTAAATTTAAATTCTCATGGATATGGAAAATATAAAGTTAAAATCTTTTCTCCTTCAGATACAAGAGGTGGAGAGTATGGATGGAAAGTTAGAGTATTCTAATAGCAATAGAAAACTTGTAGATTAAATATTATAAATGATAAATAAAAAGCACAAATTCTAATAAAAATAGATTTGTGCTTTTTATTTTGAAAACTTTACAATGTAATAATCGATACACTTAACCAAATTGTAGCAGTTGTGTAACCAAAAATATAAAATGTTACAAAATCACTGATATCAAGAGGTTCAGCGATTGGGACAGTTACACAAAATAGAAGATATGGGTAACTTGTACTAGTAATTATTGGGTATTTTTAGTAGAGTAAAGGAGGAGAAATTTACAATTTATTGATATTCAGATTTTCATAAATAAAGGGGAGGCGCTTTTTTTTGCAAATTGATCAATATTTTTTAGATACCGAAGCATTTATTGAAGGGAATACGGCTCTGAGACCACCGCAAAGAAGAGCACATATGAAATTAAAGCAAGAATTTGAAAAAAATCCAGAAGTACATAAAATGATTGTATTACCTACTGGAACAGGAAAAACGGGTGTGATTGGTCTTGCTCCATACACACTAAGCAAAGGTAGAGTACTTGTTATCACACCAAGTTTAATTATTAGAGAAGGTATCTCGGACGACTTTGATACTAGAAGTCAATTTAATTTTTGGACAAAGAGAAATGTTATTTTGGATGATAATCATTTACCGAAAGTTTATAGATATGCAGGATACAAGAAAACTACAGATAAAAAAAGAATTCTTAACTTATTAAATGAGTCCAATATAATAATTGCAAATATTCATAAGGTATATAGTACAATGTCAAAAAAGACTTTGGTGGATATATTACCATCTGATTTTTTTGATATGATTATTATAGATGAAGCGCATCATTCTGCAGCAGATTCATGGCAAAAAACTTTGGGGCATTTTAATGCCAATAAGATAATCAAACTAACGGCAACACCTTTTAGGGCAGATAATAAAGAGTTAGATGGAGAGGTTATATATGAATTCTCTCTTGCAGATGCAATAAAAGATGAGTATGTGAAAAATGTTGTTGCAGAAGACTATACTAATCAAAAGTTAGAGTTTGTAGTGGATGGAGAAATTGTTTCTAAAGAAGAAGCACTTGAGCAGATGGATTCAAATTGGGTTACTAGATCAGTAGCATACTCTCATGAGTGTAGTAGGACGATTGTAGATATGAGTATCAAAAGACTTAATGAGAAAAGAAGCCATGGAAGTGCACACCATCAAATTATTGCTGTAGCATGTAGTATTGATCATGCGAGGAAAATAAAAAAATTATATGAGGACGCTGGTCTAACTGCAGATTTTGTAACAAGTGATCGTCAAGAGGATTCTGAAAAGGCAATTATTGAGTATAAAAAGGGACAAATAGACGTATTGGTAAATGTAAATATGCTAGGAGAAGGATTTGATCATCCTAATATTAGTGTGGCTGCAATATTTAGACCTTTCCGTTCACTGGCACCTTATGCTCAATTTATTGGTAGAGCTTTGAGGAAAATACAAGAAGATAATCCAATTGATGCTATTGATAATGTAGCTCATGTTGTTTATCATAAAGAATTAGATCTTGATGATTTATGGGATTATTATACTGGCCAAAAAGATAAAGCTGAGAGAAGAAAAAGAATTGAACTTGTATATAGTAATGATGAACCGATTGAAAGAAATCTTGATATAGGGGAAGTTAAGGCTGAAGGTCAATTAATACAAACTACAAAAGAATTTCTAACGGATGGAATCGGTAGACAGTATAAGGATGAGATACAAGCGAGTATAGATGCTTATAAAAAAGATATGCAAGAGAACATTGCAAAAATGGAAAAAGCAAATATTCCACAAGAATATATTGATGAATTTATTGCACAAAGAAAGCATGAGTTAGAAGAAAGCGTTACTAAAAAACGACAAAAATTAAGAGAAGATTTACTTCGTGAAGAGTTACATGATGCCCATATACAACGAGTAGTTGACGGTGTTGAGATATTATTAAATGAAACAGGATTAAATGATGATGGTACAGAATTACCTAGTAGTACTACAAATTCATTTCTGAAAAATGTGGGTTCAAACAGTGGTTATTGCATAAAGTACATCCATTCCAATTTAAAGCGGCAATTAAAGCGGGGGATTGATGAATGGGAGACATATGATTTTGAACTAGCTGAAACCATAATACCTACTCTTTTGGGCAGATTAAAAGAAAAAATAGAAGGGTTGGAGTAATATGAAAAGAATTATTGAGCGAGTAGCAAAATTAATAATGTATAAAGGACCAACGATACATGAGCTTATTGCAGATGCAGTGATGGAAGATAAAGAAGTAGAAATTGTTACTAGGGAAAACCTAACTATACTTAAAATTAAATTTGTAACTGCATTTGATACAAGTGTTACTGATATATATACTTTTAATAATGATAAAGAGTTAATTAAACAGGAAATAAAAATTAATAAAAAGATGAAAGTAGTCTTTGACAAATATAACGAGATCGATAATTTATTAAGGAAAATGCCGAGTCAAAGCCTAGCTGCATCTTAAAATAAAAGAGGTTTGTTGAAGGAAATAATCAGCAAACCTTTTTGTATTTTATAAAATATGAATGAACTAAAATAGGTGGCAGAATTGTGACCGCTTTTTGGCAGTAAATGTACCGGTTGTTTTGGAATCATCGTGTTATATTTATATTGTGAGAAGTGGCGGAAAACACAACTCATTTAAAAATTCCTTTATAATTTGTCTAAACGATTCATAATGATGGCATATGAAATCCGAAACCAGCAGATGGTACTGATTGAATGATACCGTTATTAGGGAGAGCTTTTGCTCTTCTTCCAGTTACTTAATAATGTTGACGCAGATGAACGTAGTAGCATTAGGTGATTGGAAGAAGGATAAAACTTCATTTACCGTAATTAAAGTACAAATCAATAATTAATGAAAAAGCATCCATTCAGGTGCTTTTTATTATGGAGGAGGAATACAAAATGTAATGTAATCATACAATGATACAGAATGGTTTCCAACATGTTAACCCATAAATTTTACGAGAGAGCACTTACTGGGGAAGTGCTTTCTTTAGTTTGCACATATTTGGCTTTCAAACATAAATAAGATAGTGTCAACATTAACACACCATTACTCTCAAAAAGAGCTCTATAAATAGGGATAGAGCTTTTTTTATTGTACCCTTTGAGAAGGATAAGCATATACTGCTTGTACCTCATTAACTTTAATCGCTTTAACTTTCGTTGATGAGGAATCTCGTAATCCTGTAAGGGCGCTCGCGGAAACGGGTGCTCTTTTTATTTTGAACAAAATGGACATTTGAATAAGGAGGAAGATGAATGATGGCTAATAACAAATTAACTATCAAAGTAGATGCTGATACGACAGAAGCATTAAAACAAATGAAGGAAGTAACGGAAGCTGCTAATGAATGTGTGGCTGCTTTGGAGAAGGATATTGATGGATTTACCAATAAGGAAGAACCTTTATTACAAATCGTACAATCAGATATTAATTCTGTACCAGTTGTACTTTATAAAGGTAAAGAGATGACTGGGAAGGTTAGAGTTAGATTTGATTGGAAGACAGCTGGTCATCATCATAAGCCTGGTGCCTACATTCATATCGAACATGTAGAAATTATTGATAAGAATGTTAATACAAAGATCATACAGTACAATCATCCTATTACTGATAAGGAGTGAGGATAAATGGAACTAACTAAACTTGAGAAGGTAATTGTTATTAGTGCCTTTGTTCAAGGGCTAGGTGATGAAGGGCTTGAGAAGTGTACGGATAAACATTCACTAGAAGAATTGAATACAGCACTTGAACAGATAGTTGATAATTCAGCACCAAAAGAAATGAGAGAAGCTGGAGCAAGTATTCTAAATAAATTCATTCATGATCTATTAGAAGAATAAGGAGTGAAGATAATGCAAATCTATTGCTCTAATTGTGATAAAGATTATGACATGCAACCGCAAGTAGCACAACTTCCCAATCGTATTGAGAAGTGTTTCTTTATTTGTCCTCATTGCAAGCACGAACATGTAGCTGCGTATGTGAATGATAGGATTCGTAAGTATCAAGCGGATATAGCAAAGTGCCATGAACGGATTAATAAAAAGAATCTTGCTATTGAGGATGAGATGAAACGTTTGAGGAAGAGGGTAGAAGGTGCCAAGTAAACCATTCAAGCCTTGCAAGTCATTAGGTTGCAACGAGCTAACAAGAGATAAGTATTGCGCTAAACATTTAGAGAAGGAAAAAGAAAACGTAAGATACTACGACAAACACATACGAAATAAAAGTTCACGTTCTTTCTATAACTCAAGACAGTGGAGAGATATGCGTGAGCTTATTTATCGTAGAGATCATGGTCTATGTGTTCAATGTCGAAGCAATGACATCATTAAGATAGGTGATGTGGTCGACCATATCATCCCTATTCGTGTGGATTGGACAAAACGATTAGAACCAAGCAACTTACAAACTTTATGCCATAGTTGCCATAATAAGAAAACAAAAGAAGATGAGAAAAAATATAAAAAATAATTTTTAATATTTATTTTTTAAAATATCCCCCCTATTAAATATTTAAAAAGCTAAATATGGAAAGACCGCCGCCCCGCTTTCCGCACAAAAAGTTCGTTTTATTTCATAAAAGGGGGTTCGGCTGAAGGATGTGGTTCTCATAGGAAGGAAAGCAAAGCCAATTCATCTACATTTATTGCAAGGAAACACGAATCGGTTGACAAAAGAAGAAATTGAACAAAGGTTAGAAGCTGAAAAAAAGTTGCAAGCAAAAAAGGATAAAGTAAGGCCGCCAACTTGGTTAGATTCAGTTGCTAAAAAAGAATTTAGACGAATTGCAAGTGAATTGTTAGATTTGGATGTAATTACAAACATAGATGTCAATGCATTAGCAACTTACTGTGATGCTTATTCTGACTATGTTGAATGCACCAAGATTATCAGAGAAGAAGGCTTGCTTGTGGAATATACCAATAAGGCGGCTGAAACCAATAAAGTACCACATCCACTACTTACAAAGAAGAAGCAATTACATGAGCAAATGAAAGCTTTAGCAGTTGAATTTGGTCTTACTCCAAGTGCAAGGGCAAAAATAGTAATTCCAAATATAAAACAAGGTAAGAAAACCACTGTAGAAAAGGAGTTTGACGTATAGCATGATAAGGCAATGGATGATGGATTATTGTGATGATGTTTTAAATGGTGAAGTCATTGCATGCCAAAAACATAAACAAGCTTGTGAACGATTTTTAAAAGATATTGAACGTGAAGGATCAGAGGGTTTTCCATATGTTTTTAAGGAAGAAAAAGCACTCCGCTTTTTAAAATGGATGTCTCTTTTTAAACACACAAAAGGGAAGTTAGCCGGACAAAGAATTGAACCGCATTCTATACAAATATTTGTGTTCAGTAATATTTATGGATGGGTGCATCGAAATACAGGGTTAAGACGATTTAAAAAGGCTTATTGGCAAGTGGGACGTAAGAACGCAAAATCTCAATCACTGGCATGTGTTGGTTCCTATGAAACGATGGCTTTTGGTGAAAATATGTCGGAAGTATACGTTGGGGCAACAAAAACAGAGCAAAGTAAGATTGTTTGGAATGAGATTAAGGCCCAAATGAATGGATGCGACGATCTAAAGGGAAAATTCAATATTGCTTATGGAAAAATTGAACATTTAAAGACAGATTCCTTTATTTCCGCACTTTCAAAAGATGCTGGTAAATCTGGTGATGGACTAAATGTACAATGCGGTATTATCGATGAATATCATGCTCATGCAACTTCTGAAATATATGATGTCCTTGTGTCGGGTTCTGGTGCTCGTCCCAATCCACTAATGATGATTATAACTACAGCAGGATTCAATTTAAATAATCCTTGCTATCGTGTGGAATACCAGTATGTTTCTAAGATTCTTGATCCTAATATTGATATTGAAAATGAAGAATACTTTGTCATGGTTAATGAATTGGATAAAGACGATGAAATCACAAATCCAGATGTCTGGGAAAAGGCCAATCCTATTTTGTGCAGTTATGAAGAAGGACGTTCTTTCTTAAAAGGAGAGCTACAATCAGCATTAGATGTACCAGAGAAAATGCGTAATTTCCTTACTAAAAACATGAATCGATGGGTTGATATGAAGGAAAACGGCTACATGGACATGCAAAAATGGAAAACTTGTGATGGGACTGTTGAATTATCCGAATTAAAAGGGATGGAATGTACAGTAGGTGTCGATTTATCAGCCAAAATTGACTTAACAAGTATTTCGTTCGAGTTTAAGAAGGATGATAAATACATTGTTTTAAGTCATAGTTTTATGCCTGAAGATACATTAGCTGAAAAAAGAAAAACAGACAAAGTCCCTTATGATCTGTGGGTACAACAAAAATGGATTACAACAACTCCTGGTGCTGTAGTTGATTATGCATTTATTAAAGGGCACATTAAAAACATAGAACAAGAGAATAAGTTCAAAATTAAAGAAATATGTGCTGATCCGTGGAATGCAACGCAGTTTATGCAAGATATGGAAGAACAAGGTTATACAGTAGTTGAAATACGGCAAGGGATGGCGACTTTATCAGGTCCTACAAAAGATTTTAGAGAACAAGTATACCAAAAGAAAGTCATCCACAATAACAATCCTGTGTTAAATTGGGCTGTCAGCAATGCAATAACAAAACAGGATGCGAACGAAAATATCATGTTGGACAAGTCAAAAGCAACTGAAAGAATTGATCCAATCGCAGCTGTGATTAACTCACATGTTCGATGCATGCTCAATTCTGGAGAAATGGACTTAAATGCATATATTTTAAGTCAAGATTTCTCATTCTAGGGGGAATTACATGCGTTTTTTATTGTTTTTTATCAGTATTTTAGAAGATATTTTTATTATTTCGGGGTTGTCCATTATTGTAGGGACGACTTTTTTTATTAATGCAATTTGTGGATGGTATTTGTTAGGGCTCATTCTCACAATTATAGGGGTGGTGATGGTAAGAAGATAGAAAGGAGGTGAAATTTTTGATTTTTCGGCATTTATTTAGGAATCAGGATACAACAGACTTAAAAAATCCATCTCCATGGTTTAAAAGTCTATTTGGCTATCAAGCTGCAAGTGGTGAGAAGGTCACAGTTGAATCATCTTTAGGCGTCCCAACAGTATATCGATGCATTAATATCCTTGCCAACAGTGTTGCGATGCTTCCTTTTCAAGTTTTCAAAAAGACATCAAAGGGAAGAGAACGGGATAAGATGCATCAAGTATCGTTTGTTTTAGAAAAGCGTCCTAATCCATATCAAAGTCCGTTTAAATTCAAACATTTAATCGAAACGCATCGTAACACATGGGGAAATGCTTATATTAATATTCATTGGGGACCAGACGGAAGACCAAAGGAATTATGGGCATTGAATCCAGCTGTTACGGATCCAATTGTGGACTTAAAGACGAATAAATTATGGTATTTCACTAGCTTACCAGATGGTACGCCTGTAAAAATACCAGATGATGATATTATTCATCTTACTACGCTGTCAACTGATGGTTTAAAGGGGAAACCGCCTATTCAAATCGCAAGGGAGTCTATAGGTAGCTCACAGGCAGCTCAAAAGTTTAAAGGGAAATTCTATACAAATGGGGCCGCACATAGTGGAATACTAAAAACTCAACAACCATTAAATAAGGATGCTAAAGATAAGCTTCGTGATGCCTGGGAAGAGGCGAATACAGGTTTAAATAACGCTCAAAGGATAGCTATTTTGGATGCTGGACTAGAATTTGAGAAGGTTGGAATGCCTTTAAAAGATGCCCAATTTATTGAAGGGATGAAGTTCGATAAAGCTGAGATTGCAAATATCTTTAATATTCCATTGCACATGATTAATGAGTTAGATCGTGCTACCTTTTCAAATATTGAGCAACAGGCACTTGATTTTATTCAAAATACATTGAGTCCGATTCTTATCCAGTATGAAGAAGAGTTCTCCTATAAAGCATTTTCATTTAACGAACAAAAGCGTTATTATCTCAAGTTTAATCTAACAAGTCTACTACGTGCTGACTCTAAATCGAGAGCAGAATTCTATAAGATTATGTTAGATGCCGGTGCTTTCTCAATCAATAAAGTGTTAGAGCTTGAGGATATAGATGGAATTGGAGAATACGGTGATAAACATCGTGTTGATCTGAACCACGTATCCATTGAAATTGCGGATGATTACCAGTTAGCGAGAGCTGGTGCTGGTTCTTCAAAGAAGGGAGGTGAGGGCAATTAAAGACGTGTTTACTATTAAAAATCAAACAGATTCGTCAGCGGACCTATTTATTTATGGTGACATCATAAATAATACAGGATGGAAATGGGACGATTCTGATGTTATGCCTGATGATGTGAAAAACATTTTAGGACAGTTGGATGATAAAAGTAACCTAAATATCTACGTAAATAGCGGTGGTGGTTCTGTATTCGCTGGTTTAGCTATTTATAACATGCTAAAGCGTAATAAAGCTCAAAAAACTGTCTATGTGGATGGTGTAGCTGCATCAATTGCTTCTGTGATTGCTTTAGCTGGTGATCGCGTTGTTGTTCCTTCTAATGCATTCTTAATGATTCATAAACCGTGGACTGTTGGTGTAGGGAATGCAAATGACCTTCGAAAAATGGCAGAGGACCTAGATAACATTGAGTCTGGAATTATGAATGTATACAAGGAAAATTTAAAAGAAGGCATTGAAATTGAAGAAATTCAGCAATTAGTAGATGCTGAGACTTGGCTAAGTGGTGAGGAAGCTGAAAAATACTTCAACATTGAAGTTGTGGAAGCAAAAGAAGTCGCGGCATGTATAAGTGACTATTTTGATAAATATCAAAAAACACCTAATAAAGTAGTAGCAAAATCTCCTTCTATTCCTAAGAAGGACCTTAATGAACAATTGAAAATACAAAATGCACTAGACCTTTTAGAACTATAGGTCTATTTTTTGTGCAAAAACAAGGAGGAAATTCCGAATGGATAAACGTGAACAAGAATTACGTCAAAAAGTTGCTGATTTAAAAGCAAAAGCTGCTGAGTTAAACAATAGCGGTAAATATGAAGATGCTAAAGCTAAAATTGAGGAAGCGAAAAATGCAAAAAATGAGCTAGATAACTATCTAGCGATGAATCAAATTCAAGTCCCTGATCCTGTAAATTCAGAAACAGGAGCGTTACCTCCAGCATCAGTTAGAAATGAAGATACAACATATAAAGAGGTATTTATGAAAGCTTTACGCGGACAGGCATTGAGCCATGAGGAAGCAAGCGTTATGCAAGAATATAAGGCATCTTTATCAGAGAATACAGGCAAGGATGGCGGTTATATTGTTCCAGAGGATATTACGACAACAATTAATCAGCTAAAAGAAACGGTTGATAGCCTAGAACAATATGTAAATGTACAACCTGTTTCAACAAATAAAGGAGCGCGTACATTAGAAAAACGTGCAGCTTCTACACCTTTTGCACCATTATCGGAGTATGGAAAACCGAATGCGATGCAAGAGATTTCTTCTCCACAATTTGAACGCTTATCATACGCTATTGAAGATTATGCTGGATTCTTACCAGTACCAAATGATTTATTAGACGATACAGATCAAGCTTTAGAAAGTTATTTACGTCAATGGATTGCGAAAAAGTCGATTGCAACTCGAAACTATCTGATTTTACAAGAAATCAATAAACTCACAAAGATTGATTTAAAAGATTATAACGGTCTTAAAACGACATTAAACGTTACACTAGATCCAATCTTTGCAGCAGCGGCTAATATTGTTACAAACCAAGATGGATTCAATTATTTAGATCAATTAGAAGATAAAAATGGTCGCCCGCTACTTCAACCAGATCCAACAAACCCAACTCGTAAACTGTTCGCTGGTAAGCCAGTTATTGTCTTATCAAATAAAACAATCCCTACAGATAAAGATGGTAAAGCACCTTTCATTGTTGGTGATTTAAAAGAAGCAGTTGTTCTTTGGGATAGAAAACAATTATCTATCGATATGACTAAAGAAGGTGGCAACGCTTGGAGAACAAACACTTCTGAGTTCCGTGCGATTGAACGCGAAGATGTTACATTGTGGGATACAGAAGCGGTTGTATATGGACAAATTACAGTTGCAGCTAAAACTGGAGCTTAATGATGGAGGGGGTGTCTTTCTTGGTACTGACATTAGAGGAAGCAAAAGATTACGTTCGTGTGGATGGTAATGAGGAGGACATGCTCATTGCATCATTTATAAAAGCGGCTGAACAATATATTAAGAATTCGACAAGTAAAGATGTGGATTTAAATAGCGAGCTTGCTAAATTAGCAGCTCGTATTTTAATTTCACATTGGTATGAAAAACGTGAAGCTGTAGGGAAAGTGGAACAATTAGCATTTAGCTTACAATCTATGTTAATCCAATTGCAGTATTGTGGTGGTGATTCCAATTGAACCCAGGTAAATTAGATAAGCGACTCACATTCCAAATAAAAGATGAAGATGCAAAGAGTTCAGACGGTGAACCAATAGATAGTTATAAAGATTCTTTTACTGTATGGGGATCTTTTATTTTTTTAAAGGGAAGAAAGTATTTTGAAGCGGCCGCAGCCAATAGTGAGGTTCAGGGTGAAACAGAAATCCGATATCGTGATGATGTTACCGCTGATATGAAAATTAAATACAAAAATGTGATTTACGATATCATTTCAGTTCTTCCAACTGAAAATCACACTTTGCTAATTATGTGGAAGCGTGGTGGTATGAATGGGTAGTAGTGGTAGCGTTAACCTTATGGGATTTGATCAACTTATTACACATCTCGAAACGATGGGATTACGTGGTGAAAAGATAGAAGATAAGGTTCTTGCAGCAGGTGGAGAACCTATTCGGAAAGCTATTGCCGAAAGAGCTCCAAGAAGTGCTAGTCCTAAACCAGCTTCTAAAAGTGAACCATGGCGAACAGGAGAGCATGGTGCTGATCATATAAAAGTTACAAAGGCTAGGTTAGAAGATGGTATCAAAACAGTAAAAATCGGCCTTGATAAAGCAGATCGTTCTCCATGGTTTTACTTGAAATTTCATGAATGGGGAACATCAAAAATGCCAGCACACCCATTTGTTGAGCCTGGCTTTAGTTCTTCAAAATCAGAAGCAATCCGTGCTATGACAGATGTTTTAAGGAACGAAATGAGGTTTTAATCTTGAAAAACTTACGTCCAGACATTGTACAAGCTCTTGAGTCTAATCAGGAGCTTGTTTCCTTGTTAGGTGGAAAGAGAGTTTATTATCAAAAGGCTAAAAATGCTGAAGAGTTCCCTAGAATTACTTTTTTTGAATTAAATAATATTCCGGATTCATTTGCCGATGATGCAGAAACTGCAAGTGAAATCACGTTTCAAATAGATATTTGGTCAAAGAACAGTACAACAGCAATTCATACAAAGGTGAATGAAATCATGAAAGGCATCGGCTTTTCACGTTATGCGGTTGCTGATTTATATGAAGATGATACACAAATATTTCATTACGCGATGCGATTCGCAAAAGGAGTGGAGTTATAGATGGCTGGAGAAGTTATTAAAATTAGTTCGACTGTGGGTGTAGATAATCTTGTTTATGCAGTATTATCGAAAGACGACATAACAGGTATTGACTACAATGCTGTAAAGAAATTGGAAGGCGCTGTAAAGGTTAAAACATCTAAAAAAGTAGCTACTGAGATTATGTGGAGTGATAACAAAAAATCAGAAATTGCTGAGTCTGACGGTGAAGTTGAGGTGGAAATTGAGGTTCGAGGTCTTTCGTTATCAACAAAAGCAGATATTGAAGGGTATCCAGAACCTGAGAATGGTGTATTAGACGAGAAACGTGATGGAGAAAAACCGTATTTAGCAATTGGATGGCGTTTCTTAAAGGCTAACGGAAAATACCGATATGTTTGGTTGTTAAAAGGGAAACTTTCACAAGAGGAAGAGGAAGCTGAAACTAAGAAAGATAAGCCGAACTTCCAAACAACAAAATTAAAAGGTTCCTTTATTGAACGTGATTATGATGATAGAACGAAATTCACAGCTGATGAAGATGAGCCGACATTCACAAAAGCTGTCGGGGACAACTGGTTTAAAAAAGTATATGAAAAAACTGTATCACAACCACCAGCAGGAAAGTAAGAGGGAGCAAAAGCTCTCTCTTTTATTATTAACTAAGGAGGAATAAACTATGAAATTAACTTTACAAATCGACGGGGAAAAGAAAACTTTTAACATGCCAGAATTCATTCCAGCTCGCTTGATTCGCCAAGCGCCTGAGCTTGCTGATATTCCAAATAATCCTGGTCCAGAAGATATGGATAAAATGGTTCAATATGTAACAAAGGTGTATGGTCAACAATTTACTGTAGATCAATATTGGGATGGTGTTGATGCTCGTAAATTTTTAGCAACAACATCAGAAGTAATTAATGCTCTTATTAATGAAACTGTAGAAGCAGCTAGTGGTACACCTGTAAATGGAGCAGAAGAAGACCCAAACGAGTAGAGGGAGGAGGGTTAACGTTCAGCGAGTTTATGGACGAGCTCTACCTGTCTTTATTACGTCAAGGATATAAACATCATCATATCGATAATGAAATGGATATTTGGCATTATTTGAAACTTAATCGAAAAATGGGTGAACAAGGAAATTCGCATAATGAGACTTCAAATTCAAACGAAATAGCAGTTCCAGCTGAAAACATCATTTAATGATGGAGGTGAGACTATGGCAAATGAAATAAATAATCTGGTGGTTCGTCTTTCTCTTGATAATATAGACTTTCGACAAGGTATATCTAACTCTGGTCGTGCAGTACGAACTCTTCAAAACGAGCTTAAATCTATAAGTGTGGGAATGGGCGGTTTTGCAACAGCAAGTGAGCAAACACGTGCAAAAATGGACGTTTTAAACCGCATCATTGAAGCACAAAAAGAGAAAATTAAAAATCTAAGGGATGCTTACGATAAAAATAAAGCTAAGCTCGGAGAGAATGATGCAGCAACACAGCGATATGCTGCACAGGTGAATAAAGCAGTCGCTGATTTGAATCGCTTTGAGAATGAACTCAAACAATTAAATCAGCAAGCGGAGAAAAAAGGGATTGATAAGCTGAATAATGCTTTAAAAGCATTACAAGCTGAATTCCAGTCTGTTACGACAGGGATGGGTGGTTTTTCTAACGCAACTGAACAAACACGAGCAAAAATCGATGTTCTGACTCGTATGGTTGATAAACAGAAAGAAAAAATTAGAGAATTACAACAAGCGTATAACCGTGCAAAAACAGAAGAAGGCGCAGCGAGTCAATCGGCTCAACATTATGCTGAACAAATTCACCGTGCTACTGCTGAACTGAATCGATTTGAAACAGAATTACGTCAATCGAATCACGAATTAGAACAACAAGGGAACCGTCTATTAAATTTCGGGAATCGTATGGAGACATTAGGAAACCATTTACAAAACGCAGGTATGCAAATTGGTATGGTATTTGGTGGTATGGCATATGCAATTGGACGTGGACTCAAATCAGCAGTAGAGGAATCCATGAATTTCGAGCAGCAAATGGCAAATGTCAAGGCGGTCAGCGGTGCTACCGGTGAAGAAATGAAAAAGCTAAGTGCTTTATCGATTGATATGGGTGAGAAGACAAAGTTCTCGTCTGTGCAAGCTGGTAAAGGCGTAGAAGAGTTAATAAAAGCAGGTGTTGGATTAACTGACATTATTAACGGTGGTTTGGAAGGAGCATTGAACCTTGCAACGGCTGGAGAATTAGAACTTGGTGAAGCAGCTGAGATTGCATCCACAGCACTTAATGCATTTAAAGCCGACCATCTTTCAGTAGCTGATGCGGCCAACATTCTAAGCGGTGCAGCGAATGCTTCAGCTACTGATGTACGTGAATTGAGATATGGACTAGCAGCATCTTCAGCTGTTGCGGCAGGAGCAGGAATGTCTTTCAAAGATACAGCCACGACTTTAGCAGTATTTGCCCAGAACGGGTTAAAAGGTTCTGATGCAGGTACATCATTAAAAACGATGCTTATGAGGCTTAATCCTTCTACCAAAGAAGCATATAACAAAATGAGAGATTTAGGTCTCATCACATATAATGCACAAGCTGGTTTCGATTTCTTAGTTCAGAATGGTATCACACCAGCTTCACGAAGTGTAGGTGATATTGAAACAGCTCTAGAGCAATATGTAATGAAAACAGAGGGAGTCACAAAATGGAATGACAAATGTGATACGACATTCCGGGAGTTAGGAACAAGTTCTGCTTTTCTATCATCAAAATTCTATGATCAACAAGGTCATATTCAAAGCTTAGAAAATATTTCTGGTATTCTTCATGAATCAATGAAAGGCCTAACAGATCAACAACGAAGTATGGCGCTTGAAACGCTGTTTGGTTCGGATGCTGTACGTGGAGCGACGATTTTATTTAAAGAGGGTGCTAGTGGTGTCAATGAGATGTGGGATGCTATGTCGAAAGTTACAGCAGCTGATGTTGCGGCAACGAAGATGGACACATTAAAAGGTCGCCTTACCCTGTTAAATTCCTCTTTTTCCACTATGAAGAAAACAATTGGTGATGCACTCGCCCCTGTTATTGGCGTATTTGTAGCAGGTTTACAAAAACTCGTTGATGGATTTAATGCTCTTCCTGGTCCAATACAAAAAGCTATTGCAATCACAGGTGGGATTGTACTTGCTATAACGGCTATTGCATTTGCTATTGGAGCAGTTCTAGCAACAATCGGAATGATGGTTTCTGGGATTGGTTCTTTATCTCTCGCATTAGCATCAGTTGGTGGATTTGCCGGAATTGCGGCAGGAGCAGTCGGATTCTTAGGAAGTGCACTTGCTTTTTTAACTGGCCCTGTCGGATTGGTAGCAGCGGCACTTATTGGAACTGGAGTTGTTGCTTATAAAGCGTATCAAAAAGCTACAGAAGACAGCATTGCTGCTGTAGATCGTTTTGCTACAAATACAGAAGGCAAAGTAAGTTCATCAACTAAAAAAGTTCTCGGTGAGTATTTCAAATTATCTGATGGTATTAGGCAAAAGTTAACTGAAATTAAATTGACTCATGAAGTTATTACAACCGAACAAGCTCAAAAATTAGGTCAGCAATATGATCAGTTAACTGAGAAAATTCTTACAAAAGTTGATGAGCGTAAGCAAAAAGAAACTGAGCGTTTGAGAAAATTATTTGCTGATTCATACGTACTTACAAGTGAAGAGGAAAATAAAAGATTAGAGTTACTAAATCAAAAATATGAAGAAGAAAAACAAAAAGTATCTGAAAAAAATGCAAGAATTAAAGAGATTTTAGCTCAAGCAGCAGCAGAGAATCGCGAACGTACACATGCTGAAAACGTAGAAATCCAAGCTTTGCAAGATGAAATGGATCGTGTAGCGATTCAACATATGACACAAAATCAAATGGAACAGAAAGTTATTCTTGAGAATATGCGTGTTCAAGCAAGTGAAATATCTGCGCGACAAGCAGCAGAAGTTGTTGAGCACAGTGCTAAAGCGCGTGATAAAGTCATTGAGGACGCTAAAAAGACTAGAGATGAAAAAATAGCAGAAGCAATTCGACAACGTGATGAGATGGGTGGATTGAATGCACAAGAAGCTGATGCTGTTATCAAGGAAGCTCAACGTCAATATGAAAGCACGGTTTCTACAGCGAAAAATAAACATAATGAAATTGTAAGTGAAGCCAAAGCGCAAGCTGGCGAACATGTAAATGAAGTAGACTGGGAAACGGGTCAGATTAAATCGAAGTACCAGGTCATGAAAGACGATGTAATTCAGAAAATGAAAGACTTGTGGTCAGATGTAACTCACAAGTGGGAAGATCTGAAAAATTCTACAAGTCGAGCGGTAGAAGATATTAAAAATACAGCGTCTCAAAAATGGGAAGATATGAAAAAAGCAGTACGAGATAAAATGCAGGACATAAAAAGTAGTGTAGAAAGTAAGTGGCATGAAGTAGAATCATTCTTTAAGTCAATTGATTTATGGAGCATTGGTAAAAGCATTATAGAAGGGCTTGGTAAAGGAATAGATTCAGCTACAGGTGGACTTTTAAGTAAAGCAGCAGGAGTTGCAGAGAAGATAAAAAATACAATTTCTGGCGCACTTGAAATAAACAGTCCTTCGAAAGTCATGATTCCAGTCGGAAGTGCTGTCCCCGAAGGTGTAGGGGTAGGTATGGACAAAGGAAATAGATTTGTTGTCGATGCAGCAAAGAAAGTAGTTGGAACACTGAAAAAACAAATGAGCAACATGCCATCTGTTTTTGGTTTTGATTTTACGCCAAAATTCTCTATGCCTAAGAATAATTTCAATGGATTTGTGAATCAAATTCAACCAAATTTCCCACAACAATATGTCCCTTCAGCTACTAAGAGGGTATTTCCAAATGATGTATCGGCAGAAAAAGAAGTTAATCTTACTGTAAATATGACTAACATGTTAGATGGTCGAGAACTTGCAGGCGGAACTTATATGTATACTACAGAGCTTCAAGAACGTGATAGAAAAAGAAGGGCCCAATTCTAATCAAAGGACGGTGATACATTATGGGCAAATTAAGTTTCTCATTCAATAACATTCGAAAAGATTACATTTTAATGCTTGTAGGAAGAAAACGCCCATCATGGGCTCCAATTAGACGTAATTTAGTAAGAGTTCCTCATCGTCCAGGAGCTTTTTTAATTAATACGGAAACAGAGGAACGTCGCATAGATGTTCCTCTTGTTATTAAAGCAAAAAAAGATATGGCCGATTTGCAAAAAGTAAAAGAGGATTTAGCAGATTGGTTATTTACTAAAGAACCAGCTGAACTTGTTTTTGATGATGAACGAGACAGAACATATCTTGCTGTTGTGGACGGTTCTCTTGACCTTGATGAGTTAGTTAATAAGGGAAAAGGTGTTATCACTTTTATTTGTCCAATGCCTTATAAACTTGGTGCAACAAAGACTCACGAATTCGAGCGAAAGTGGTCTACTGAAATTACTTCTACTTTTAAAAATAACGGCAGTGTAGAATCACCAGCTCTCATCGATATTAAGGTTGGAGAGCCGAGCACATTCCTTGATGTTTGGTATGGTGCATATCCACATGATCGGAATTACTTTCGAATTGGTTATCCTCTCACAGTGGCGGAAACAACTGTACAAGAACGAGAAAGAGTTATGTGGGATGATATGTCTACTCCTGTAGGATGGACTCCCGTGGCACAATTCGATGATATGAAAGGAACAGGCTCGTTTAAAGTTAGAGATGGTTACGCTCTCTACTGTGGTGATTACGGAGAATCTAGCGGATTCCACGGTGCGTTAGCTAAGAAAAATATACCTGGTGGCCCGATTCAAGATTTTGAAATGGAAGCGTATGTGCGTTTGAAATCTACAAACATTGGACAAATGGGACGCGTTGAAGTATTACTTTTGGATGACGCAAGTAATCTTGTAGCCAGAATCAATATGAATGATTTATATTGGGATGCGGAGATCACAAAGGCTCATATGAAAATTGGTAATGCAGGAACTCCAGGTAGCTTACGTAAGTTAGTTGATACAAATGGTGCACATCCGAATACGTTTAATCAATTCTACGGTAGACTTAGGGTCGCTAGACGAGGGAATCAGTGGTCTGTTTATGTAGCAAGATTCCAGGACGGTACAGAAATTGACGATGCTTCATTCGTTGAGCGTTGGATTGATGAAAGTGGAAATCCAATGACTAATCGAAAGGTAGCACAGGTAATGATTTCAATCATGAGTTGGGATGTAAATGAACCTGTTGACGTCATGCAGATTGATGACTTGAAAATTTGGAAAGTCAATAATGTGAACGTTAATACGAAGCCTTATATCTTTGATAAAGGTGACAGAATCATTATCGATACTGAGCGAAGTCTTGTGACCATCAATGGTAAGAGTGCTATTAATATAAAAGATATCTTTAGTGATTTCCCAACTGTAATACGAGGCGATAACCGTATTGACATCATGCCTTCTGTTGGAATAGCCACAATATCATACAGGGAGCGATATAGATGAAAACACCTAGTGGAATACTTCACGTTGTTGATTTTAAAACAGAACAAATCGTTTCTGCTATCCAGCCGAAGGATTATTGGGATGATAAACGCCATTGGGAAATAAAAAACAACGTTGATACGTTAGACTTTAAAGTATTTGATAATATGGAACATGCAGCAACATTGATGCAACAAAATTTAGTGTTAAAAGAAGTTAGAGATGGTCGAATCGTTCCTTATGTAATTACTGAGTCTGAGAAGGATTCTAATAATAGATCAGTAATAACTTATGCGTCAGGTGAATGGGTTTTATTAGCAAAAGCAGGGATTATCAAGCCACAACGAATTGAATCAAAAACTGTAAATGAATTCATGGACATGGCACTTGCAGGAACGAAATGGAAACGCGGTAAAACAGAATACACTGGATTCCATACAATGACTATTGATGAATTTATTGATCCACTTAAATTCCTAAAAGATATCGCTTCGCTATTTGATTTAGAAATTCAATATCGTGCTGAAGTTGTAGGTTCCCAAATCGTTGGTCGTTACGTTGATATGGTTAAAAGACGCGGCAGAGATACTGGGAAAGAGGTTACTTTAGGGAAGGATCTTAAAGGTGTCAAACGAATCGAGAACTCACAAAATATTTGTACCGCCCTCGTCGGATTTGTGAAAGGCGAGGGTGATGAAGTAATCACCGTTGAGTCTATTAATAACGGACTTCCTTATATCGTAGATAACGATGCATTTCAACGTTGGTCTGAAAACGGTCAACATAAATTTGGTTTTTATACACCCGAAACCGAAGACTTAAATATGTCCCCTCAACGCCTTATGACTTTAATGAAAATAGAGTTAAAGAAACGTGTTAATGCTTCAGTTTCTTATGAGGTTGATGCAGCATCAATTGGTCGTATCTTTGGTCTATCACATGAATTAATCAATGAAGGTGACACACTTTATATCAAGGATACAGGATTCACACCGAAACTGTATCTAGAAGCTCGGGCGATTGCTGCCGATGAATCATATACTAATCCTGAACAAGACAAGTACACGTTTGGTGATTACCGTGAGATTGTAGATCCGAATGAAGAACTAAGAAGGTTATATAATAAAATTCTTGGTATCTTAGGTGATAAAGCTAACAAAGAGTTATTGGAACAGCTAGAAAAGTTAGTTGAGGAAGCAAAGGGACAATCTGAACAAGCTGTGGAAGAATCGGAAGCAGCAAAACAATTAGCTGAAAAAGTACTAGAAAATATAAAAAACTTTCAAACTACCATTATTGAGAGTAAGACACCACCAACAGACAATTTAGAAGCTGGGAAAACACTATGGCTTGATATTTCAAATGGTAAACCCGGCATTCTAAAGAAATGGTCAGGCATGGAATGGGAAGTACTCATACCTAATTACGGCGAAGATGTAAAAGAGCTTGATGAAAGAACTGCTAAATTTGAAACATCAATGAATGGTTTAAACAGTACAGTTGAACAACTTTCTATTACTACAAAAGAACAACAAAAACAAATTCTTGATGCTCACTCAAAAATCGAACAAACTTCACAATCTATCGAAGGAAAAGTCGATATTAAGCAAGTTGAAGATTATGTGGGCGGCATTGGAAATATTAACAAGCTACGCAATACTGAGTTTCGAAAAAATACAAATTTTTGGTTGGTAAACCAAACTTACAATATAGTACGTGATGTAAACACAAAATATAGGGGTTCTATTTCATTAAAGACAATCGCTCAAGGAAATACGAGTAACGTCTTTGTAGGAGCAGAACAAACAGTAGACATTACGGCAGGTGCTACTGTAGTAGCGTCTGCTTATTTTAAGACTGATAATCCTAGTGGTATGGATCAAGGTGGAACTTTCGAAATAAAATTCTATACTGCTAATGGAACTTTTATATCGAAAATATCTGAAGAAATTAAACTTTTGAAAGACCAATGGACGAGGGTTGTCGTGTCTGGGATAGCACCGGCAGGTACTGCAAAAGTAATGTTCCGTTACAATATCATAAGGAATGGCACATTGTGGATGGCTCAACCAATGCTGCAAGAAGGCTCAATTCCATCCAGTTATCTTGAGAACCCAAATGACTTCGCTGATAAAGATAAAATCATGGAAGACTTAGCTGACAAAATAGCAACTGAACAATACACACAAAAAGTAATTGACCTTCAAAGGCAGATTGCAGCAAATACAGAAGGGATCTTATTGGCAGCAAAATCATCAGAAGTTTACACAAGAAAAGAAGCAGACGGGACATTTGCTAAAGATGCTTACGTAAAAGAAATGGAAGGGCGTTTGGCAGTTACTGAAAAGGAAATTATTAGTACAGTCCGTAAAGGTAATATCATTTCGGAAATAAATCAGACTTCTGAAAAGATTAAAATTGCAGCAAAGTTTATTGATTTAGTCGGGCAAGTAGAAGCTTCTTGGATTAAAGCGGGGTTGTTGCAAGGGACGACAGTTAAAACGAGTAATACAAATGAGCATATTTACATGCAAAATCAGGTATTGAGATTCGTAAACCAAGGAAATGCGAAGATTGTGATTGGTTTTGAAGATGAGCGGCAAAGTAAAACGTTCAATCCGTATATCGTCTTAGGTGAAGGGGACGGAACTGGACGAAATTTCGGAACTATTTATAAGGATGGTAATGGTGTTTACTATAGATTTGTGGATAGTAACGGTGCAGAAAGTAGCGTTCGATTAACAGCAATGGGGAATGTCGGAATTACAGCTCAAAACGATATGTATCATACAGCGAAAAACATATTTTTAGATGGTAAAACCGTTGTTACGATTAACAATAATGGTAAAAACGTTGCAAGTTTTAAAGCTGCAAACGGTGGTGGCGATTGCGATATATATTTAGGTAGTCACACTATTCGTTCCTCAACAGTTTCCGGCTACGATCAACTTTTGCAAATAAAGAACCTTATGGGGAACGGATTTAAAGGGATAGAAGTCGCTGAAGTTACCGCGCATGGGGGAATACGTTCTGATACAAACTTATGGGCAGAAAAAGATTCGTATGCAATGCAACATATCAACAGATCGACAGAGAAGATTAAAACTTCTGTACATGACTTGCCATTTTCAGCTTTAGAAAAAATTCGGGAATTAAAAGTGAAACAGTACTTTCTGAAACGAGATATGTATGAATTGTACAAAATGCGAATGAATAAACCAGCGAATCAAATTGAGCCTTATACAACAAATGATATTGAAACACAATATGGGTTTATTGCGGAAGAATCAGACGATATATTTACAACTCCGGAGAAAGACGGGATTAAGTTATATTCCACTCTTTCAATCCTTACTGCAGCTGTACAAGAATTAGAAGAAAAACATGATAAAGAAATCAAGGGTTTGGAAGAAAAACACAATGCAGAAATGAATGTTATGAATCAAAGAATCGAAACATTAGAAGCCCTGGTTCAAAAATTAATAAACGAGAAAACGGAGCAGTGATAAGCTGGTCTTTTTTTTATTTTTCACAAAATACGGCTTTTAGTTATACTCCGAAGAATGTCTTTTTCTCTTTTGTTTAGTGTTTTTTACAATCTTTCAGGCACATCTTTCCTGAAAAAAACTAGTAAATTATAACAGAGGGTTGTTAGACTCTCTGTTAATTTAATACAACCTAAGATTAAATAATTACAATATATAATAATTATGATATTATTTTTGATGTTGTATATCATAATTTAATAAATATAGGAGGTATTTCATGAAAAAGAAATTTAT
>NZ_JBALQK010000147.1:0-8471 GCF_036965845.1 Bacillus sp. JJ1127
ATAGAAGCGGTCAGGGCCTATTTCTGCCACATGCGAAGTAAAAACAGAAAGAGCGAATGAGTGTAGGTTACTGTTTATTCCGCATAGCAGGGATTTATATAGGGGCTTCCATTCGTGATGGGAGGTTCGCCAACTGGGTTTTTGCAGGCAGTTAGCTCCCACCTATTTTTCTTGTTTCTTTGAATCTTGAGGTGGGAGTATTATTGCTTACAAATCGTAGAATAAACGAAAATGGATTTATATAGTTTGAGCGAGAAAATAATCTTACGTTATCAAACCTTTTCAGATGAGGAGTTGATGGCAATTTGTTCAAGTATAAAAAGAGTTGATTGCGGAATGTTGGAGGAGATTAAGAGTGCGGTTAGTTTTATCAGGATACTATGGTTTTTATAATGTTGGGGACGAAGCGATTTTGCATTCAATTATTAAAGCGTTGCATGAAGAGGAACCAACTCTTGAACTTGTTGTACTTTCAAATGACCCTGATTATACGAGGAAAATGTACGGTGTAGAAGCAGTAAATCGATGGGATATAAAAGCAATTTATCGAGAGATTAAAAAAAGTGATGGTTTAATTAGCGGCGGTGGCAGCCTCCTGCAAGATAAGACAAGCATTAAAAGTATCCTATACTATACTGGCATTATGCGCCTGGCACGTTTTTTGAAGAAGCCATATTACATTTATGCGCAAGGGATCGGTCCGATTACAAAGAGACAAAATCGTCTATTGGTGAAGTGGCATGTATCGAAAGCAGAATATGTATCAGTTCGTGACGAAGATTCTTTTTTATACTTAAAAGAAATTGGTATAAAAAAAGATATTGAGCTTGTTCCAGATCCAGTATTAGCGTGTCAGCCTGAAGGAACAACAAATTGGTTACAAAAACATTCTGTGCAAGGAAAAGTAATTGCTGTCAGTGTTCGGTATTGGGATGCAAAAGAAGATTACCTAAGAAAGCTGGCTGAAACATTAAAAAAGCTGAAGAGAGAAGGGTATCACATTCTCTTTGTACCGATGCATGGTCCCTTTGACCAAAGTGCATCGAGAGACATTATCAATTTGATGGGAGAAGAAGCACATATGCTCCCGTACCAAATGGATATTTATGAGAAAATATCTATTTTGTCAGAGTGTTCTCTTCTAATAGGGATGCGTCTTCACGCCCTTATTTTATCCGCTGTTGCAAATACACCAATGATCGGCATTTCATACGATCCAAAGATTGATTCATTTTTACAACAGGTGAACCAGCCGATCATAGGGAATGTAGATGGGGATTGGACCGCGGAAACGCTATATAATATGGCAATCAAACAGCTTCAGCAAAAAGAAAATGTGCAGTATGGATTAGGACAGCGAGTAAGTGAACTGCGCCTGCAAATTTCAAAGGCATCAAAATATATTATCCAAGACTTAAAAAAAAGAGAGTGTCGTAAAAGCGAGAGTACATCGAGCTTTTAGAGGGCACCCTCTTTTTTTTACGTACTATATATACATTAATTAAAAAAATGACATAAAACCCATCTTTTTAGGTGGGAGAGAGGATCTGGCGATGTATAGAAGCGGTCAGTGCCTTTTTCTGCCACATGCGAAGTAAAAACAGAAAGAGCGAACGAGTGGAGGCACTTTTTGTTCTTCATAGCCGCGACTCATATGCTGGAAAATAAAAATAGATATAAATAAAAAAAGAACCTGTAAAGCAGGACGAAACAAGCTTTAAAACATCGTATCTTTTTAAGAAACTACGTGACTTTATTTGAAATTTACAGAAGAAGGGAATTTGTCGAAAGATGAAAGGGTTTACGTGATGAAAATATCGAAAAATGTCGAATCATGTCAAAATATGTTCATAATTAAATGTTGCAATACGAAGCGCATGTTTGATATAATGCCATATAGATATATTTAGAATGTTAGAATGTTGGATGTAATCGAATACAATTCTTAATATATTTTTAAACAGGAAAATAGAGTAATAGATAAATATGATGACGAATCACACCCTTTTTGTCGAATTTTGATGTTGAAAAATGTTTGAAAAAGTACAAAAATGGTGTATTATGTAGTTGAATCATATTTTGGTAATGTAGTTTTTATTTTCCTTTAAAGAAATTTTTTACCACATGATGTCTACTAATTTTATAATTTGTGAAATTAGTATTAAATTCCCAAAGGAGGAAATACATAAAATGGCAAAGAACAAGTCTTACAACAAAATCATCGCTGGAACAATGACAGCAGCAATGGTAGCAGGTGTAGTAACTCCAGCTGCAGCAGCAGGTAAATCGTTCCCAGACGTACCAGCAGATCACTGGGCAGCTGACTCTATTAACTACTTAGTAGACAAAGGTGCTATTAACGGTAAACCAGACGGCACTTTCGGTCCAACTGAAGAAATCGATCGTGCTTCTGCTGCGAAAATTATGGCAGTTACTTTAGGTTTAGAAATCAACAAAGATGCAAAACCATCTTTCGAAGATGCAAAAAACCACTGGGCAGCTCCTTACATCGCTGCAGTTGAAAAAGCTGGCGTAATCATCGGTGACGGTCAAGGTTCATTCAAACCAGACGACAAAATCAACCGTGCTTCTATGGCATCTATGCTTGTAAAAGCTTACAAATTAGACGCTCCGAATGCAGAAACAAAATTCGATGACCTTAAAGGACATTGGGGAGAGAAAGATGCTAACATCTTAGTAGCATTAGGAATCTCTAACGGAACTGACAACGGTTGGGCTCCTAACAAAGCTGTAACTCGTGCAGAAACTGCTCAATTCATTGCAAAAACTGATGCAAAATACGCTAAAGAACAAGCGAAAGAAGCTAAAGTTGAATCTGTAAGCGCGATTAACGCTTCTGAAATTAAAGTAACATTCAACACAGCTGTTGATAAAGATTCTGCTGAAAAAACAGCAAACTATCAACTAAAAGTTAACAACAATGAAATCAAAGATATTCAAAATATCACTGTTTCAGAAGATGGAAAGTCTGCAACTTTATTACTTGACCAATCAGCAAAAGTTGCATTCCAAAATGGTGACAAATATGTTATCCAAACAAATGATGACATTAAAACAAAAGACGGAAAGAACGTTGCTAAATTTGTTTCAAATGAAATGACTTTCTCTGAAACTGCAGCACCTGCTTTAGTATCTGTAGCTAAAAAAGAAGGTAAATTAGAGCTTACATTTGATCGCCCAGTAAACTCTTACAAAGCAGACAAAGATGTAACTTTAGTTAAAGTTGATGGCGTTGCTTTAGCTGCTACAGATTTAAAACCTGTTTCTCCTAAAGATGATAATGCAAATAAAGAATTCTTAGGTAAAGCTGGACAATACAAATATACAGTTGCATTGTCTGCTGACGAAGAAAAATCAGCTAAGACAAAAGGTAACCATGAAGTTGTAATCTTTGACGTAGCTGACACTGCTAAAGATTACGCAAAAGTAGCTAGCGTTGTATCAGGTACTTACACAATTACTGATGCAGTAGCAACTCCAGAAGTAACAGGTGTGGAAGCAGTAAACGCTAACCGTTTCTTCCTTTACACAAACACAACTGTAGAGTTAAACCAAAACTCTAAAGTTACTGTAAACAAAGGTAACCATGAATTCGCTATGGATACTACTAAGTATGATGGTACAGTTAACACAAACGATACTCTAGTAGATGCAGTTGTAGGAACATACAAATCTAAACCAGGTATTTGGGTAACAGTTACTGATGATAAAGATGGTAATGACGAAAACCCATTATACCGTAACGGTGAAACATCTGCTAACTTAAACGTAACAGTTGAAAACTTCACAGCAGATGGTTTAATTGGTAAAAAATCTACTCAATCTGTAACATTAGGAAAATCAAACACTAAACCAGTAGTTGAAAGTACTATGGCAGATAACGGACAATTATTAGTAACATTCACTAATAATTTAGTAGATCTTGATGGTAATGCATTAACAGCTCTTAATGCAGGTGACTTCGTTGTTCGTGATAACGAAGGTATTGTTATCGAAGGCTTAGCTGCTACAGTTAATGGTAAAACTGTAACAATTAGTGGTCCTAAATTCGATGCGAAGGCTGCTCCATACACAGTAGACTTCAAAGCAGGCAAGTTTAAAAACAAAGAAGAGCGTGCTAACGTAGCAACTTACCTTGCAAACACTATCAAAAATGATGCAATCTCAGTAAAAGTTGGTAAGAAAGATGCTGCTAACTTCGAATACACTGAATTCACATTTGATGCAGCAACAAACGGTAACACAACAGTTGATACTGCTAAAAATACAATCACATTTAAATATAATACGAAAATGGATGATTCAGCTCGTGATGTTGCAAACTACACACTTGATGGCAAAGCATTACCAGCAGGTACAACAGCGGACTTCGTTGGTGACCGTCAAACTGTACGTGTAACATTCCCAGAGGGTACATTCAAAAACTCTACTAAGTACAAATTTGGTATCACTACAAACGTTAAAACACAATCTGGTTCAAAAATTGTAGGTTCATTACAAACAAAAGCACCAGCTGAGTTAGTATTTGACGTAAAAGATAACGTGAAACCAGAATTAGCTTCTGCTATTTACTATGTAGGAACTGAAGATGTACAAAACAATACAACTACTAAGAAGTTAGAATTAACTTTCAATGAAAATGTTAAATTCTCAGCTGATACTGATGCTGCTGCAAAAGCAGCGAACGACTTCGCTATTCAAGTTAACGGTTCAGATGTAAAAGTTGACAAAGTTGAGACAGTTTCTACTGGTACTAACAAAGAACGTAAACTTGTATTAACATTGGCTCAAGACGTTAACGTAGCACAAGCAGCTACAATTACTGTTGTTCCTGAAGAAGATCAAAAAGGTAATGACAAAGTAATTGCAGTAGTTGACGCAGCTGGTAACAAAGCTAAAGAAGGTTCTTCAACTCAAGCTACAGCATATAAATACGATGCTGGCTATGCAAAAGAAAAACAAGAAGCAGACGCAGCAGCAGCAGTAAAAGCTTTAGCAGATGCAAAAGTAGCAGCACAAACTAAATTTGATGCAGCTGGAACAAAAGCAGAAGCTTCATTGAAAGCAGCACATGATAAAGCGGCAGCAGTTCAAAATGAAATTGATGAAGCAGTAAAAGCTGATCCTAATGCTGATGTAACAGCTTTAGAAACAAAGCTACGCGCTGCGCAGGATTTAGCAGCTCAAGTTGAAGCTGAACTTATCAAAGTAGAAGAAGCACATAGAGCAGCTGATCAAGCTACAACTGTAGAAGCTGTTAAGGCTGAAGTAGCAAAAGCAGACGCAGCAGCAGCAAAAGCAGAAACTCTTGTTAAATAATTAAACGAGACGTTATTTCATAAGCTTGAAAGATACTATCGAAAAGCCCTGAAAAGCAAACAGCTTTACGGGGCTTTTCCTTTATGCTACATAAAATACATAATTTTCAAGAAATATTCTTTTTAAAGGAGACATACATAAAATGGCGAATAAAAAAACTTTCAATAAAGTCCTTGCCGGCACAATGGCAACAGCAATGGTAGCAGGTGTAGTAACACCAGCTGCAGCAGCAGGTAAATCGTTCCCGGATGTACCAGCAGGTCACTGGGGTATTGAATCTATTAACTACTTAGTAGAAAAAGGGGCTCTTAACGGTAAACCAGATGGCACTTTTGCTCCAACTGAAAGCATCGACCGTGCTTCTGCTGCGAAAGTTATGGCAATTACTTTAGGTTTAGAAATTGACAAAGATGCAAAACCATCTTTTGAAGATTCAAAAGACAACTGGGCAGCTCCTTACATTGCTGCTGTTGAAAAAGCTGGTGTGATCAAAGGTAACGGTGCTGGTGCATTCAACCCATCAGACAAAATCAACCGTGCTTCTATGGCGTCTATGCTTGTTAAAGCTTACAAATTAGACGAGAAAGTTGTGAATCCAGAAACGAAATTCGCTGATCTGAAAGACCACTGGGGAGAGAAAGTTGCTAACATTTTAGTTGCATTAGGAATCTCTAACGGAACTGACAACGGTTGGGCTCCTGATAAAGATGTAACTCGTGCTGAAGCGGCGCAATTTATTGCAAAAACTGATGTGAAATACGGTAAAAAAGAAGTAAAAGAAGCAAAAGTTGAATCTGTAAATGTATTAAATGCGAAGCAAGTAGAAGTGAAGTTTTCACAGCCAGTTGATGTACAAACAGTGGCAAAAGAAAATGAAACATTAAAAGATACAGTTGTATTTAGTGCAGTTGGCGATGCAAAAGCTATCAATCTAGAAAAAGCAACAGCAAAATTAAGTGAAGATGGCAAAACATTACTAGTTACTGCTGGGGAAGATGAAATCTTTGCAGGTAAGTATGCAGCGACAATTATTGGTGTGAAAACGCTAGATGGTAAGGAAGTAACTTCACATGCTGGCTTCTTTACAGCAAATGATACAACGCGCCCTGTTGTGACAGGTGTAGATTACACAGATAACAATACAGCAAAAATTAAATTCTCTGAGCCTTTAAAAGAAATTGGAACGGTAACAACAGATAATCCTAACGTAACGGCTGCAGATGTGAAGTTTACAGAAGGCAATGATTTTGCGACAGTTGATTTATCAAAAGTACAAGGTGAAGGTACAACTCCTGTAAATGTTACAATTGTTGGTGCGAAAGACTTTACAGGTAACTTTATTACGCCAAACCCTGTCGAAGTAAAAGTAGAAAAGAAAGAAGATAAAGTTGCTCCAGAAGTAAAGGAAGTTCAAGTAATTTCGGATACACAAGTAAAAGTAACATATTCTGAAAAAATAAAAGCTGCTACTGTGAAAATTAATGATAAAGTAGTAACAGGAACACCTGATGCAGAAGGACTTGTTTACACATATACAGAAAACTTTAAAGATGGTGTGAACAAAATTGATATTACTGGTTTAACAGATTTAGCTGGAAATAAAGGAAACGACTATTCAAAACAATTTGTTGTATCTACTGATAAAGTGGCTCCAACTGTAGTGAATGAGAAAATTGTTAAAGAAGATGGGAAAGAAGTTTTAGTTGTAACATATTCTGAACCAGTAACATTAAGTGACAGTAAAGAACAACGTTTCCATGGCACTTATGTGAAAGATTATGTAACAGCAGATGGCTCTTTCCAAGCTACACCAGTTGTTGATAGCAAAGATAATAAAGTTGTAAAAATTCCTCTAACAGAAGCAATCAAAGGGAATTGGACAATTAAATTGCCAAAAGGATTTGTAACTGATAAGTCACAAGCACAAAATCCAAGTGCTGAAAAAGAAGTTGAATTTGTGCGCAGTGGTGATGAAGTAGCGCCAACAAAGCTGACAACTAGCGTGAGTGAAGATAAAAACGTGATTACTGTAGCGTTTAACGGTAAAGTAGATGGTGCATCAGCAACAAATGCTGAGAACTATAAACTTGAAGGTGCTGCAGTTGACAAAGCTGTATTAAAGTCAAATGAAGATACATCTGCAATTGTTGAGTTAACACTTAAAGATGGATCTGTTAAAGCAACAGGTGCCTACCAATTAACGGTATCTGGAATTAAATCAGCAGCAGGCGTCGATGTAGAGAAAGTAACAAAATCTATACAACTAGACGAGAATATTGCACCAGTTATAAAAGAAGCAAAATTAGTAAGTGGAACAGAGATTGTATTAACGTTCAGCGAAGAATTACTTCCAGCATCTGTTGTAGAGGAAACGCCAGTAGCTGATTATGCAGTATTCGTGGGTGATGTACAAGTTGATGCTGCTAAAGTGACTGAAGCAATAGGAGAAAGTAAGCAAATTAAACTTACTTTAACAGATGCATTAAATAGTGATCAATTAGCTAAGACAATTACAATTAAACCAACTGCTAATTATGAAGTATCAGATTTAGTTGGTAATAAAGCAGCTACATTTGAGAAATTTGATGTTGTAAATGCAATTCGATAATAGAGAAGGAATTTGAGCTTTATTACTTCTTTGTATATAAAAGAGAGAGTTTATCTAGAAGATAGACTCTCTCTTTCTTTATAAGAAAACCCCTCTTTTTAGATGGGCGAGAGCATCTGTCCATGCGTAGAAGCGGTCAGTGCCTATTTCTGCCACATGCGAAGTAAGAACAGAAAGAGCAAATGGGTGTAGGTTACTTTTTGTTCTGTATAGCAGGGATTCAGATGTCGGAAAATAAAAATGGAGTTATATAGTTATGTATATCGCGGGAAATAAATTAAGGTAATAGTAGTTTTTTAGAGAAATAGTAGTGAATGTATGCGTCATATTATAATTTTTTATGTTAAAAATTTGTAAACTTTAAATCGATTTTTATCGAAAAAATAGAAAAAAATGTCGATAAAAAGGGTAATATGTAACATGTAGTCTGAATATTGATTTTTTTGGGATAATTTATGGCGGTGGTAAATACATCTTTATGGTATCATTGGATTTGTTGGTAGTTATATACAATATGCAATTG
>NZ_JBALQK010000147.1:8502-16027 GCF_036965845.1 Bacillus sp. JJ1127
CAATTGCATATTGTATATATCGTAATAATGTACAGTACATTTTATTATGAAATAATATTTGTAATTAACAGAATAGTGAAAACGTGTCGAACTTTCTTTTGAGAAAAATCATTGAAAACAATTGTGTAAGTGTAGTACTATAGACGTGTTTCAACAAAATGGTAAAAAAAACTTAATTTCCCATTTCGTTTTCGTTTAAATTTTTATTGCAATTTATCATATAAATCATCGTTCCAGAGCATTCATATCATTTTGCTTGAAGTTTTATTACTTAATAGGTTGTGAGTAACTAGTTTTCAAATTACATATGATGAAACTAGTAGGATAATCTTAAAGGGGGAACTAAACAGAATGGCAAAGAATAACTCTTATAAAAAATTAATCGCAGGTACAATGACGGCAGCAATGGTGGCAGGAGTTGTATCTCCAGCTGCAGCGGCAGGTAAAACATTCCCGGATGTTCCAGCAGATCATTGGGCTGTTGATTCTATTGATTATTTAGTAGCGAAAGGTGCACTTAACGGAAAACCAGATGGTACATTCTCTCCTACGGAAGAGGTAGATCGTGCTTCAGCTGCAAAAATTATGTCGCTTGTTTTAGGTTTATCGGTTGATGAAAATGCAAAACCATCTTTTAAAGATGCAAAAGGTAGTTGGGCAGCTCCATACATTGCAGCAGTTGAAAAAGCAGGTGTAATTGAAGGTGACGGAAAAGGTAACTTCTATCCGGATGGTAAAATTGACCGTGCTTCTATGGCTGCAATGCTTGTAAGAGCTTACGACTTGAAAGATAAAGTAGATGGAACATTAGAAACAAAATTTGACGATTTAAGAGGCCATTGGGGTGAAGAAAAAGCAAATATTTTAATCGCATTAGGCCTTTCTAAAGGAACTGATAATGGCTGGGCGCCAGATAAATCTGTAACGCGTGCAGAAGCAGTTCATTTTATTGCGCAAGCAGATAGTAAATATGCGAAACCAGATAATAGTGTTGCAAAAGTAACAGACGTTTCTGTTTCTGGCCCAGCACAATTAACATTAACTGGTACAGGATTGAACAACCTTTCTGCTGAAGATGTAACGCTTGAAGGTAATAAAGCGATTGCGATTGAGGCAAGTAAAGATGGAAAAACTGCAACTGTAACACTTGGTGGTAAAGTTGCTCCAAATAAAGACCTTACTGTGAACGTAAAAGGCGAATCATTCAATGTGAAGTATGTATACGAAGTGAAAAAATTACGCGTAGAAGCACTTACATTTGATGATGATCGTGCAGATCAATCAGTTGTATTTAAATTAAATGAAGAAAAAGGTAACGCTGACATCGAATATTTAGATCTTGCTGGTTATGATGTGAAGTTTGTTGCAACCAATTTAAATGGTACTCCAGCACAAATCTTTGAAGGAGAAGACGGAGTCCAATCTGCAGAGTCAAAAACTGGTAAACTAGCTGTTGGTATTGGAAAAGCAAAATATAAAGTTGAAGTACAAGTTACAAAACGCGGCGGTATTACAATTTCAAACACTAACACGATTGAAGTGAAAAACCTTGATGCAGAAGCAGCAGCAATTAAAGACGTTGTATTTGCAGTAGACACAGCTGGTGATGGTGTAAGTTATAATTCTGCTCTTAAAGGGCAAGACTTTACATTAAACAGCAAAACATTAGTTGCTGGTGAAAAAGCAGGTATTCAGAAAGTTGTTGCTCAAATTAATAATGAGAACAAAGTTGTTGATCGTAATGCGATTAGCATCAAATCATCTAATCCAGGCGTTATCTCTGTTAATAATAATGAGCAGAAAATTATTAAAGCAGAGGCAGCTGGTTCTGCAAAACTTACTGTTAAAGTGGGCGATGTAACAAAAGAATTTAATTTCGTTGTAAAAACAGATCCACGTAAATTAACAAATGTAAAAGCAAGCCCAGATCAATTAAAAGTTGTAGAAGGTAAAGAGTTACCAGTAACATTTGTAACAACTGACCAATACGGCGATCCATTTGGTGCGAATTCTGGGGCTATTAAAGAAGTATTCCCACAAACAGGTGTGGTAACAGCTTTAGATGTTACTACAACGAATGAAGGTTCAATTGGTACATCTGTTATCAATGTTAAAGGTGCTAAAGTTGGAACTGGTACAATCCACTTCCAAAATCCAAATACAAATGCAAGTGGTGAAGGATACGGTTCACTTCTTGTTGAAGTAACAAAGAGCAATATTGGTCATGAAGCTCCAAGACTTGAGCTTGTTTCTAAAGCTGGTCAAAAAGATCAAACAGCAGATACTACACTTGGTGCAGGAAATACAGTTGCATATCAATTATCTAACTACACTACAGAAGGTGTATATGCCGATGCAGCAGATTTAAAAGGATATGATTTCCGAGTAGGAAATACTGATATTGCTGAAGCTAAAATTGATGGAAAAACTTTAAAAGTAACAGGTAAAACAGCAGGTGTTACAGATGTCATCTTAACGAAAAATGGTGCTACAGCTGGACACGCAACAATCACTGTTACACAAGAAAATATTCAAATTAAATCTGTTCAATTTAAAGATGTAGAGGTTGAACAATTTGAAAAACGTAAAGTCGACATTGACAGAGTGTTAAATGTTGAGAAGAGCGATAAAGATGATATTGTACATGGCATCAAATTAAATATCAACACAGAACATAAAGTACGTATCATTGATGATGTAAATCTAAGAGAATATAAAGATGCGAAAGATGTAGAACAAGGTAAACTTTACCTTGACCGCAACGATAATGGTATATTCGATGCAGGTGATGCTGCGCTTGGTTATGTAACAGCTGTTAAGTCAAGTGATGCAATATCTAACGTAGGAAGAGACTTATATAACTTCTTAGCTGATGAAACGGATACTGAGAAAAACGATGTCTTCAAGGGTGTAACAACTGCATTTGGAGATAAAGGTACAGTTATCTTTAAAGTTGTGAAAGACAGATTTGCACCAACAACTGAGTATGGTACAAAAGCTGTAACAATCAACGTAATTAAAGAAGAAATCTAATAGAATTGCTGTATTAGATTTACAAGTCCCGTGTAATGATTTACACGGGACTTGTTTTTTTGTTCATTAAGAAACACGCCCCTTTAGAGATTTCTAAAGGGGCGTGCCTTATGATTATTGCTTAAACTTAAACATCTCACCACTTAAGGTTGAGTCACTATATACAAACAAGACCATATTAATATTGTTGTCTTTAATATATTGGTAGACATCTTTTTTGTGATAGTGGCGAAGATCCAAGATGGATGTTCGTTTAAAGTTTTGTGCTAAATGCGGTGCAATTGCATTTGCAAATGAATCTTTTAAAATTAAGGCATGGACATCGTTAGGTGCATCGTTGTTTTCAAAGACGATTTCAGGATAGTCATTTGTGTAGTAACCTGCATACGATGTTGTGTCTTTTTGTTTTTCTACACCGTATATTTCATCTAGTGAATGGTACATAGTGCCATTTACATCTTTTGCAGTTACACTTGTAAAGTGAAATCCGTCTTTCGGTGTGTAGTAACAAAGCTTTTCTCCTGTTGCATCAATGAGTTGATACAATTGATTGTTAAAGCTTCCGATAAGGTGCTTGTTTTTGGCACATGTGCGTGTGTAATCTTCTTTTTCGACTTCTTTTCCTTTATATATAGAAGATTCTTGTTTGATTGTGTTCATAATATATTGATAGCCTAGGAAAGCACCATCCATATTCCAGTGATGATCTGTTTTAAAATACATGTCCTGTATTTCTTGTTGTGTATACTGTTTCTCGAAATGTTCCATGAGTTTAATTGGTTTTACATCTGTCGGAAGCTTTTCGAGAAAGTAATTTACATCTTCCTTCGCATATGTGTGGATATGAGAAGGTAATTTAAACGATAATGCATTCGTTTTTGATGGTGGTAAAGCAAAGTAAAACTCGATGTTTTGTTCTTTCAGAAACTGAGATAGTTCCTTGACGGCTGGCATGGACTGGTCAATTTCTTTATATTTCGGTGTCCATGCAGGGTTTTTTAACAGCCATGTATCGTCGGTAAGAATAATATCGTTAATGAGAGACTTGTTCATTTTAATTTGAGCCAGCGTATAGTTTTTAATGAGCTCATCTCTGCCGATTAATTGATCGTTCGTGTATGCTTCAAAGTCTTTAAAGAAACTGCCTGTTCGAATCGATTCTTTTGTTAGCGCTGGTTTTTGGGCAAGTTGGCGATTTTCAACAGGTGAAATCGCTCGATCTGTCTTGAGCAACGATAATATTCCAAATGAAAGGATAATGGTGAGAAAACCGATGAATAGAACAAAGTTCCCCAATTTTTTCATAATAACTTTTCCTTCCTGCATAAGTTAAAACCTGAAATAAATAAATGGATTATACGTCGAATTGACCAAATACATGATCGAAATCATAAATAATGTCAGTAATAATACAGGACGCACAATTTGAATTGAAAATACATGAATTTTTGGTGCGAGTTCTAGCACATTTTTAATACGTGCTAAAATTGGCGTTGCTGCGATAAAGGCAATTAGAAATACAATCCCGTATTCATGTATGTATAACATTGTATTGTCATCTGTAAGCGGGTGGTTTTGCAGGCCGAACATTGATTTTAAATACTGGAAAGAGTATGTAAAGTTATCAGCTCGGAAAAAGACCCAACCAACCATGACGATTAGTAATACATATATATGTTGCAGCGGCTTCCATAATTTTTTTAATAGTTTTTCAAGGCCCGCCTTTTCAAGAGAGATGATTACCCCGTAATATAATCCCCAAGCGAGGAATGTCCAGCTGGCACCGTGCCATAAACCGGTTAGTCCCCAAACGATAAATAAATTTCGGTAATTTGCTAGTTTTGATACGCGATTTCCTCCAAGCGAAATATAAACGTAATCGCGGAACCAAGAACCTAATGTAATATGCCACCTTCTCCAAAACTCAGAAATAGACTTTGAAATGTATGGGTAATGGAAGTTTTGAGGGAAATCAAAACCAAACATTTTCCCAAGTCCAATTGCCATATCAGAGTATCCTGAAAAGTCAAAATAAATTTGAAGTGTATAAGCAATGATTCCAATCCATGCCGTCCCAACACTCACTTCAGAAGGAGGAAGGGCAAAAATTTTATCAGCGACAAATCCAACCTGGTTTGCAATTAAGATTTTTTTTGAAAGTCCAAGGATGAATATTTGAATTCCTTCTGTAAATTTTTCAAAAGAATGAATGCGTTTTTTAATTTGCTCAGCAACGATATTATAACGAACGATTGGCCCAGCGATAAGCTGCGGGAAAATCGATATATATAATGCTAAGTTGAGCGGATTTTTTTGTACTTCTCCATCTTTACGATATATATCAATGACATAAGACATTGCTTGGAACGTATAGAATGAAATTCCAATTGGCAACGGAACAGGATCTATATGAATAGATAGATGCAAGGCTTGATTTAAAATGTCAGTGAAAAATGAAATATATTTAAAATAAGAAAGAAGTAAAATATTGCCGATTACAGCCATGATCAAAAACGTGACTTTCATATTTTTACGTTGATCATAATAATGTACGAGTAAACCAAAGCAGTAGTTTAATAGGATAGAAAAGAGCATTAAGAAAACAAAGCGTGGTTCTCCCCATGCATAGAAGACTAAACTAAATGCTAGTAACACGAAGTTACGCAGTTCAGCGCGTACAATAAAATAGAAAAATAATACTAAAGGTAAAAAGATAAATAAGAAAATAGAACTACTAAATACCAAGCGACTCTCCTCACTTTGTGTACAATACAGTTAAGAATGAAAAATGTACTGTGTTATGTGATTTTGTTATATGAACTCTTATGTGAAAGAGGATATATCTATTATATAGTCTTTCACATAAGTTATGTAAATAAGTATTTGTCGTTAATAAAGGGAATCAACATCTAGTATAGAAACAGATGTTAATTCCCTTTATCCCAACTATTTGTGGGCTAATAATCAGCGGGGGATGAAGCCCCCGCTGATTAAAGTTTTACTTTATTTTCAGTCTGCCTTTAAATCAACAATCAAGTAGGCAAGTATAACGGCGAAGAAAATACTAACAGCTGGTGCTGTTAATACATGTCCAGACATATAGCCAATGCCAAGTGATAACACGATTGTGCTAGCTGGTAACATATATTTCACGGTTAATATTTGTTTGAAATTTGAAATGACGCGGATACATAACCGGATACCAAAATATAGGAATGGTAACAGGTAAATAAGAAAACCGATGATTCCAAATGCGAAGAATAAATCATAGAAATCCATTTCGATTAACTTAATTTTTTTTGTATAGTTTCCTGCATACCCCATACCAAATAGTTTCTGCGACATAGGGGCTTCTTTATAATATTGTTTGTATACTTTTAAGAATTTATCACGGTCACTATAAATTAGACTTTTCACTTCAGAATTTGTGAGTTCTCCCTCAGCATGTTTTTTTGCTTCATCAGGATCTTCTTTCACCACTTTACCTTCTTTTCTTTCCTGGTCTTCTCGCACTGATTTTTTATATTCATACATCTGTAAATGGATGCCCATATTTTTAGAAATAGGAGTGAGTGGTGTAACAATCACTAGGCCTCCTAGTACAACGAGAGCAACGATCGCATTTACAAGAGGCGTGAATCCTTTTCCTTCTTTTTTACGCTGCATGATATATTCAATAAACGAAAATAGAAGTGCAACACCTAGTGTAAAAACAATGGATCCATATCCTACTTTTGTTCCTACCATAATACTTGCATACATCGCTAACAGTGTTGGAATCCAGTAATATACTTTAGAAAAAGAAGTTGTTTTTTGTATGGAATACAGTACAACGATTGGGAACATAATTGCGAAAATCGCACTTAAATCATTTCCAGCAAAGAACCATCCTCTTGAACCAAGCTTTGAGTGAGGATAACTTGGGAAATCTGTCCCAGATGCAATCGAAACAATCATAACAATGCTTAAAATCAATGATGTGTATAAGAAATATGTAACGACTTTGTGATAAGCATATTGTTTATCTTTTATTTCTTTAAAGACAATAATATATCCAAACAGCAACACAATTGGATATACACTTTTTAAAATAAATTTAACTTCCTCGCTAAAAGATACCGGGGACTTAACCATCATATTGTTTGCAAGACCCGCTGCAAGTACGATTCCAAGTAAGCATAAATAAAGAATGTACTTCTTCGTTCCAGGCTCTTTTAAGTGGAAAAGAAGATACACTAGCATAAGAAGCATAAAGGCAAAACGTACTACAATTCCGACTGTCGCACTCATGTGTAATATGTAGATTGAAAAAGATGTTAACAAATCTAAAATTGGCTGAAACACAATGAATAGTAACAGGAAATGTGGGAAGTAGTTATCCGTTTGTTTCAACTTGTTAACCATGTTTTCCTCCATTTCTTCATTCTTTTATCACAGTGCTATTTCTAGAATAGACTGTTCATAAAAGCCTTCATTTATATATACATCAATT
>NZ_JBALQK010000148.1:0-442 GCF_036965845.1 Bacillus sp. JJ1127
CAATAGTAATATGTACTTTTATAGTAGCTATCATTTTGCTTGGGATTGTTTTGTTTGAATCCGTGTTGTTACGATTATTGGGATTACAATATCAAACGTTTGGTGATTTAACTATTTTCTTTGTGATTTATTTATTCCTTGATGTGCCTTTATCGCTTATTACAGATAATTTATCAAAAGCTTTAAAAACTGTTGGAATGATTAACTCTATCAGAGGGTTATCATTTATATTAGATATGGGAAAAGCTTATATATTAATTACAACGATTGATTATTTTATGGTAACCATCATGATTTCTTGGCAAGGAACATTAATATTTTCTCTGATAAGTGGGCTTATTGGTATGAAATTAAAGAAAAATGATACTGATCCTCCTATGATTGATAGCAAAAAATTTCAGGAATTAGATAAAAAATAAATTCCAATAATTAGAACTTCTTG
>NZ_JBALQK010000148.1:482-10130 GCF_036965845.1 Bacillus sp. JJ1127
TAGTTGTAGATTCGGTAATTAATTTACAATATATTATATTCCTATTTCCCGCATTTTTGCCGTGACTTTTTTCATCCTGTCATCAATATCTGTGCCACTGAATTTCTTAAACCGCATTTCGCTCACGATTTTCCCGTCACACATAAACATAATACGCTCAGTCCTAGCTGCAATCTTTGCGTCGTGAGTTACAAGCATAACCGTAGTACCTTCTGTGTTAATTTCGGAAATTATGTCCATAATTTCCTGTGCGGATTTTGAGTTAAGCGCACCAGTCGGCTCGTCACCGAAGATAATTTTAGGATTGCTAATAAGTGCGCGGCATATTCCCGCACGCTGAAGCTGTCCTCCCGAAACTTGTGTAATATCACGCTTTTCCAGTTCCGCAATACCAACCTTTTTCATAAGCGCTCTTGCTTTTTCGGTAATCTTCGCAGCGCTTTTTCTATTATCCCGCATTGAAGGAAGAATGATATTATCAAGAATATTCAAGTTTTTAAGTAAAGTCGGCTGCTGAAAAACAAAACCCATTTTTGTTCTGCATATGTCGGCAAGCTCCTTTTCACTAAGTGCTGATAGATCCTCGCCGTCAAAAGAAACCTTTCCGCCGTCAATGCCGTCCATTCCACTCAGTGCATACATCAGTGTCGATTTTCCTGAGCCCGAAGGCCCCATAACCGAAACGAACTCTCCCTCGTTTATTTCAACGGACACGCCATCGAGAACATTATGCTTTTCATTACCTGCTCTGAAAGATTTCACTATATTTTCACCGATAATAATCTTCTTCATAATCTACTCCTTCATATTTTCAGATATTTTTATTTGTCCCGCGCTCGATGTGGCGATAATTGTTGCGATAAGTACTGAGCATATCATCATCAATGGACATAATAGATACGCAGAAAGTGGATTAACAACAAACTTAAACGACGACGCTCCAAACGATGAAATAACCGCGCTCGCAAGTACCTCTCCGAGAGTGTTTGCTAGAAGCGTTCCAAGAACAATTCCTACAATCAGAACAAATACCGAACGCAAAACATACTGTATTGTAATATCCGAGTTTGTAAAACCTAACGATTTCATTACGGCAATTGAGTATCTGTCCTTTGCGACAAGCATTTTCATAAACAAAAGTGTAACCAATACCGTTATAATCAGCGCAACGACAATTGCAGCATAGGAGGCTTTTTCGATGGAGCTTATTGTCGAACCGAATGTCTGTGTAATATATTCATCAATGCCCGAAATCTTTGCAAAATTGAACCTATCCGCATATTCCGAAGTCTTTCCTCCGACAAGAGATTTATCCGAAAGCTCCGTGTAAATAACGCACCACATAATATCCGCCGAATTGTCAGAGAAAATAGCCTTTGCGGTTTTGCCGCCGTTAGTAATGTCGGCATAAATTCCGCATACCGTGAGATTTTTCTCTTTCCCCTGAACCACCAGCGTAATGACATCACCGACCTTTTTGCCCAGCTCATCAGTATTAATAACTGAAAGCGCAATTTCGTCTTCTGCGGCGGGTGCTCTGCCTTCGGAATATTCTACCGGGAATATCGAATGGTCGCCAAGTTCAATTTTTATTCCTTCCTCCGATCCGTACTCCGTCTTTGATTTAAATGTTTTGGTCGTAAACACAGCATATTTAGATATAGATTTGTCGTGCTCCAGCGTCTTTACAATTTCCGCTGCTTTTTTAGAAATATTGTCAGTCTGCTGAATGTCAATGCGCATATCACTACTTCCTATCCCCATATATGTGATGAAGCTTTTTGAGGAAATCGTGTTGTACAGGTTCTGTGGAACGATAATGATAAATGTCGAAATCACAAGTACTGCAAGCATTGTGGCGTAAAGACTTTTTCTTGCAAGAACATCTTTTACGCCCAGAAAAACATTCGTGTTAAGCAGCCTGTTTCCGCTCAGGCAAAAATGTTTTGCGCCTGCGGATTTTTCCTGTGAAATGCCAAAGCGTATTGCTTCCGCGGCTGATATTTTTCGAAAGCGTTTCAGCATCTTGCTTACATAGGCAATAATTGCAAGGAACACGATTAATATACCGATTATTCCGAAAAATAAAGCGAAAGAAGAATTTTCACTTTCCCCCATATAAAGCCGTATATTTTCAAGGAGCATGCCTCTGAACACAAATGAAAGTGCAAACCCGAGAGTACAACCAGCTGCCGCAATCACCGCGTATTTCGCAAGATAAATCTTTTTTATGTCGGAAACACGTAGCCCTATTGCTTTCATAACACCTATTTCTCGGTAGTCGTCTTCGATTTTTGCAAGGAGAGTAAAGCGTATGCACATAAATGCGATTGCAACGACAAGCGCACTTACAAGAAGTATGACCGCAATCATCAGCCCATCGGAAATGGCATTAAGCATTTTGAAAAGTGGATATGTAATTGTCGGTCCGTTTGCTTCAAGTCCTGCGGAGGTGTAAGCAGTTTCGAATGCGCCAATTTCAGACAAGTCCTTTAATCTGAACTCAATTAGATATTCCGTGCTTCCGAAACCCTTTATTGCCGCATAATCATTTTCGCTCACAAGAAACCTCTTTGACGAGGCAAGCAGCGAATTCATCTGTGAATCGCGGAGAAATCCCGCAACGGTAAATTTCTTTCCGTCTATCACAACCTTGTCACCGACTTTTGCAGTGCCATCCTTCATATAACCTACCGGAACATAAATCTCCCCATCGGATACATTTATTACGTTTCCATCAAGATCAAGGAGATAATCAAATTTTTCGCTCTGTGTGCTGAAGCCGTTGTCCTGAACATTGTCCGCAAGCGAGTTTCCGTCAATTACAATCTGCGAACCGTCAACATTGAGAAATTCAAGCACCTGAAATTCATCGACATTGCTATTCTGCTCCGCGAAATCCGTAAGCCGTACAGTATCAATATCACCCGAATGCATCTGCATAAAATGCGGAGTTTTCGCCTGCTTCATGAGTGTATCTATCGCACCCGAAAGATTTACGACAAGTATCGCCGAGAGAGAAACAAGCATAGCCGCGGCAGCGACAAATATCATTGTTGTTAATGTTATCAGTTTGCTTTTTGAAATGTCATTACGGATTATTCTGTAATGCATACGTCACCTCTATTTTCAAGCTTTTTAACTGATTTCAAGTTATACAGAAATACCGAAGTAACACACAACAAAATCCCCGCGATAATAATGAGTAATCCCATTCCTCTGCCACTGCCCGTGCCAATGATTTTCCCCATACTACTAGCAAGCAGTCCGCCGTCAACTAACAAAGGAGTGAACACATAATCCGCAAGCACACCCGAAAGAGTATAAGCAGCAATAAATCCAAGCTGTGAGATTAATCCTATAACTGACCATGCCCTACCCTGAACGGAATTATCAATGTTGGTACGAACAAGAAAATCTAGGGTTGTGTTTGCAAATGGCATCATTGCGAAAAAAAGAAATCCCGATATACAGAGAAGTACGATATTTTCGCGAAGTCCGAATACCGCCATAAACATTCCTGCACAAAACAGCGAAATAGAAAGGATTTTCATAAAACCCTTTTTTATCGGAAGAATACCTATAATCACACTTGATACAAGCATTCCAGTAGCCACAATTGTTTCAAGCGTTCCTACTACTACACTGTCCGAAAAAGCAAGTATCATCGGCACGGAAAGCGTTTCTATGAAACCGAGAAAGAAAGTCAACACCGAAGACATCATCACAAGAACAAGAACACCCCTTTTTTTAGAAATGGCATCCCAGCCTTCTTTAAGTTCCCTGGTAAACGAATTTTCTTGTTCATTTTTTTTTGAAATAAGACCTTTACGTACAGCAAGAGTTGAAGCAACCGTTACAAAAAATGTACAGATATCAATTACAAGTAGCAACTTTATATCCACAACGGTGAGCAAAAAGCCTGCAATTATAGGAGAAATTAGATATTTTGCTGAACCCGCAACCTGAACAAAACCACTTGCCTTTGTATATTCCTCTTCGGTTAGCAAATCCGTAACCGTAGCCTTATATGCCGGATCAAGCATCGATGAAAAAATCGAACTTATTGTAACTCCCACACAAATCTGCCATATCTGCGCTTCACCGCCAAGCATACAAATCAAAATGAATATAAGTCCTATCATAGACAGACTGTCCCCCAGTATCATGAGAAGCCTACGGTCATAACGATCCGCAAGTACTCCTGCCACAGGACTTAAAAGAAGTGACGGCATAAACGCAAGTAAGGTTACCAGTGCCATTAACGATGCTCTTCCTGTTTGCTCAAAAACATAAATTGTAAGCCCGAACGAAGTAAGTCCACTTCCTATCGCTGAAATAAATTGTCCCGACCACAAAAGTAGGAATTTTCCGAATGACCCACCTGGATTATTCATTGCCGTTTCCATTTCATCTACCTCCATTTCCATTGTCGAACATCTTCATCATGTACATAAGACTTCCGCTTTCGACACCGAGTAGCCTTTCTACGTTGAAAACAAACGCCTGTATACGTGAAGCAAGCTCTTCGTTCGTCAAATTCACCATATCACCATCAAAAACAGTATTTGTATAAGCCACAACCATTTCCATGCATTCATACGGATATGGTGTATTGAACAATCCTTGCTCAATGCCCTCGCGGATTATTCCCGTCAGTACCTGTGGAACGCCATTTATGATAACCTTTTGTATTTTCTGATGCATCAGCGCATTCTGTGGCTTGTGAATGTGCTCAATAATTTCCTTTCCGTTTCCGTCACTAATGTTAAGTGCCATTACAACGCGGATAATACGCTCATTAACGGTAATGCTCTTGTCTGCGGCAATTCCCTTCGCAGCTCCTAAAATTCGGACAGTATACCGTTCAATTAGTGCGTCCATAATATCCTCCTTCGACTTGAAGTGATGATACAGCGTTCCCCGCGCAATCCCGACCTTTTCGAGAATATCGTTTGTACTTGTGCCATCAAAGCCCTTCCGACCGAATAGCTCATCAGCCGCGTCAAGTATTTCGTTCCTGCGCTCCTCGGCTTTTTTTATTACTCTCATTTTTACAACCCCTCTCAACAGACCGACTGCCTGTCTATTTTATACTGTTATATTAGCATGGTATTTTTTGGTAGTCAAGAGCGCACGTTAAAGTATAGTTAAAAAAATTAAGATGTTCAGTAATTTGCAGCGCACCAAAGTTTACTCCTTCAAGAAGGCTTTAATCTGGCATTAAATCATAGAAACTAATTTATTAGGTGATTGTTTAATTAAATTAGAAAACCCTAAAATATTAGTAAAATAAACTATTGATTCAAGTAAAATTGGATTATATTTAGGCAATATTCATAGCTTTGTATTTTTCTGAAAAATAAAAATACTTTCTTATAGATATAATACCTGAAGAGATTATTTTTTATCAAACTTTATTTCAAAGCCACATTTTCTTAAAGTAAAGTATCCAGTTCGAATATTAAAGATCATGTTCAATAATTGACTTTAAGTTCTTTTCACTTAATCCGTTTTGGCAAAAAGCAAATGATTTATTAGTTATTTTTTTGAACGATCAACAATTTTTATTTCTTTCTAAAGTCTAGTAAAGGGTTCGTATCGCTTAATTCAACGAAGAATGGGACAAGGAATAGAAAGAGAAGAGCTAAAATATCACTTGAAAAACGAAAGGTTTCTGATGATAAGTATTGCCTTTGATAACAATACGGACAATCTTTACCATCGTTTTGGAAATAAAGAGACCCTACATCCTTTGCTTTCCATCTTGTTTTACAATTCGTACAACGAGTCACAAAACCCCTCCTAATCTTTTTATCCAATCTTTGGACTATACTCCTTATCTTTTCTTAATATTAATTTTACATAACTACAAAGAAAAAAGCACATCACTTTTCATTAAGTGGTGTGCATAAAGTTTATCAAAATACTTCTTTATAACTTCGTCCGAACATTCCAAAGCTCTGGGAAAAAGCGTTGATCCAACACGCGTTTTAAATAAGAAACACCCGATGATCCACCTGTTCCCATTTTATGACCAATAATGCGTTCTACGGTTTTCATGTGACGGAATCGCCACTGTTGTAACCAATCTTCTATATCAATTAACTTCTCCGCCAGTTGATATAAGTCCCAATATTTTTTTACATCAGCATACACTTCTAACCACGCTGCTTCAACTGTCGCATCTTCTTCATACGGCTGTGTAATATCACGATTTAGTACATCTTTGTGAATTGGGAATCCTTCTTTTACAAGCGCCTGAATTGCAACATCGTAAAGGCTTGGCGAATGAAGTGCTTTATGTAAACGAGCGTGTAATTCTGGATCTTTTTCATAAATTTTTAATGCGTGAGGTGTTTTATAACCAAGCGCATATTCAATCATCCGATATTGATACGATTGAAATCCTGATGCTTGACCAAGCGAATCACGAAATTCGATGTATTCAGATGGCGTTAGCGTTGCAAGAATATCCCAAGACTGAATAATTTGCGATTGAATTTTTGAAACGCGCGCCAGCATTTTAAAAGCGGGTGCTAATTTATCATTTTGAATAGATTCAATCGCTGCGCTAAGCTCATGTAAAATTAGTTTCATCCAAAGTTCACTGGCTTGATGAATTACAATAAACAACATTTCATCATGATGATCGGAAAGTCTTTTTTGACTTCCTAGTAAACTATCTAATTGTAAATATTCCCCGTATGTCATATTCTCTCTGAAATCTGTATGAATTCCCTTTTCCATGATTACTTTTTCATTTTCTTTCATAAAAATGAACACCCCTTCTATGCATCATGTGCCTATTCTTATAGCGGTCTTATTACAGCACGAACTGGACTCCCATCCGCATCCATCAATGCGAGCGGCAAGGCAATCAGTTCATAATCTCCATCTTGTACATGATCTAATACTACATTCTCTAAAATATGAATACCATGTTGAAATAATTGATGATGCGCTGCTAGTTCTTTATCATCTAACGGATCCACAGAAGGTACATCTACCCCAATTAATCGAATGCCCTTTTCTGAAAGAAACGGTGCAATATCAGCACGTAAATATGGTATTGTCACCGGAAACTCCTGTACATTTCCATGTGAAGAAGTACGCAGTAATAATCGCTCTACACCTTCTAAATCAAATTTTTCTAATTCTATCATCCCAATACTATCCATGCCTGAAACATCAATGATACGTGCTGGGCCAACATACACATTCACATCTAAATCTAGTACTTTTTTCCCTTCATTATCAAAATGAAATGGCGCATCAATGTGCGTCCCTGTATGAATGCTCATCGTTAATTTCCCAACATTAACAGAGCCGCTTTGCTCTTTTGACCACGATACTTCGTACGAAAACGGCGTATCTCCTGGCCATGTCGCTATCTTATTATTTAATGGCTGTGAAATATCAATCCAGTCCGATTCTTTCATCGTTTATGCCACAACCTCTCGCTTATTTTCAAACTGTTTATATTCTTCATCTTTCATGATCTTTTTCAAAATTCGCACAGACTTCCACACTTCTTCATACGTGTTATATAAAGCAACTGGTGCAAGACGAACCCCATTTGGTGCACGAAAATCAGGAATAACTCCATTTGCTTTTAATGCTTTGCATATACGTGCTGCTTCCGGATGCTCCAAATAAATATGTCCCCCGCGCTTTTCATCTTCTAATGGATTTCCAATTGTAAATCCCATACCCTTCAATTCATGGCTGATTAAATCTAACATATAGCGGGTAATATGTAATGACTTTTTACGCAGTTTGTTAATACCTGCTTCTTTAAAAATCTCTAATGAACCAATTAATGGCGCTGTACTTAACACATGAGGCGTCCCAATTTGATATGCCCCAGCATGTTCAGCTGCTGTTAATGTATGTTCCATGTCAAATTGTTTATCTTTTCGAGAACTAAACCAACCAGAAAGTCCAGGAAGACGGTCGAAATGTTTTTGGTTCACATATAATCCAGCAACACCACCAGGTCCTGCATTTAAATATTTATAATTACACCATACTGCGAAATCAACATCCCAACTCTTAAAATCATGCGGGATTGAACCAATAGAATGACATAAATCAAAGCCAATATGAATACCGCGTTTGTGTGCTTCAGCAGTTAATCGCTTCATATCTAAAATTTGTCCGCTCCGATATAACACAGCAGGCAATAAAATTAACGCAATATCATCAGTCATTGCATCAATAATATCTTCTTCTTGAAGCGTCCTACCATCTTGACTCTTTACTTGTACAAGATGTTCATCTGGATCTAACCCTTTTAAACGAATTTGACTTTGCAAGGCATAAATATCTGATGGAAATGTTAACTCATCCGCAAGAATCTTTGTACGCATTCCCTTTGGTTCATAAAACGTCGCAATTACTTGATGAATATTCGTTGTCGTGGAACCGGTTACAATTACTTCTTCAGGTAAAGCACCTATAAGCGGTGCAGTTAATTCACCTAATTGTTCTGACAAAAAGAACCAGGGATATTCCCCTTCTGTCCACCCATCAATTCCATACTCTTTCCATGAATGTAACATCGTAAGTAAAGATTTCTCTGCTCTTTTAGAAAGCAATCCTAATGAATTCCCGTCTAAATATATTGTATCTGCTTTCTTATAAAATTCTTTTTGAAATTCAGCAAGTTCATCGTGCTTATCACATTCAATTGCATACTCGTAAGATGGTTCAAATGGCTCTTGATACATTTTTTTCACCTTCTATTAATTTTCTTTTTATTCTAACTAATTGAAATATAACATTATAATTGACATGACGTCAATGATATTATGTCAGTTGACTTTTTACATTCGATTCAATTAGAATAAAATTATATTTTCAGATATTTCAGTATAAAGAGGTGATATTTTTTGGAAAAGAATCTTCTTTCAACAAGACAACAACGATCAATAGAAACAAGAAAGAAATTATTAAAATCAGGTCGTAGAGTTTTTTTAGAACACGGGTTTCAAAAAACAACAATCTCTCAAATTATTAAAGATGCTGAAACTGGCTATGGTACTGCATACGTATATTTTAAAAATAAAGATGATATTCTAATTGTCCTCATGGAAGATGTGATGAATCGTTTTTACACAATTGCTGAACGTTCCTTTTTTCCTAAAACAAAAATAGAAGCACATACTATGATTCAAAATCAAGTGCGGGCATTCTTACAATTAGCCGAAGAAGAAAGAAATATATTACAAATCGTCGAAGAGGCTATTGGAGCATCAAATACAGTTTGTCATAAATGGAACGAAATCCGTGAACGTTTTATTAGTCGAATTATGCAGGATATCACTTATTCACAAAATAATAGATTGGCACGAAGTGAGTTAAATAAAGCAATTGTGGCACGTGGTTGGTTTTATACGAATGAAATGTTTCTATGGGAAATCGTTCGAAATGAGAAGAAAGTAGATTTAGAGGAAGTTGTATTTACACTAACAGAGATGTACACCTCAGGACTATATAAAAAATCTTAATTTTCAAACTTAATTATAATCATAAAATATTTTTCAGGATATGACAAAGTTAACTATGGTATTTCGCTTATTTTAAAGTATTGAAGTTTGAGAAATTCCCTATCTATTGATTCTAACTTTCCTTCAACAACTTCAC
>NZ_JBALQK010000148.1:10302-12494 GCF_036965845.1 Bacillus sp. JJ1127
TTGATGTATATATAGTTTGTCTGAATAAGTTTTTCACTCTATTTTATTAAACTTGCAGAATCCCAAGTAAATTTCCTGATTTTCCAACCGAGTTTTCCTGTAATTAGGAAATCCAGTCCCCATTTCCGAATCCATACCATTCCTCGTTCTGGTCCCAAGCCGATGCAGAAAAGATCCATGTATGCTCGGTGAGAGGGTGCAGGACGTTTGTTTATATCCGCCATAATGACTTTTGCCAATCGTATTGCTTGAGGAATGGCTTCTTTACATGTCATTCTGTCTGTTCGTCCACTTACCGGATCTATAATATGTGCACAATCCCCGATACTATAGACACCTGGAGCCCCCTTGACACGATAACTAGTATCCACCATGACTTGACCATCAACCGTGAGGGGTAATCCAAATTTGTGAAGTGCAGGGCTCGGCAACAAGACAAGTGTCCAGACACATAGGCCAACGGGTATGGATTTGCTACCAGACATTTTTTTCTTAATAGCGTTTATAGCATTAAGTCCTGCGTATCCGCCTCCAATTATGATACATGTTCGTTTTTTTATACAAATCCACTCCTCCTTGCTTGTTTACACATATAACGAATCATAAATTCAGTTTGTGACATAAACGTAAAAATTTGATTTCACGTTACTTCCAAACAAATTTTTTTCATGATTTTTTTATACATACAACAATCATAGGGATAGGAGTGAATGGCTGAAAAAATTGAATAGAAGATACAGGACGAATCAATAGGCGAATTGAAAATAAGCAAAATAAAAATGATCTAAATAGACAACAACCAGGTTTTGTCATTAATACGAGCAACTACGAAGAGACAAGTAGAGGGAATTTGTATAAATTAAATACTGAAGGGAAGAAGAATCCTTTAACTACCCCAAGTGGTAAGACAATTACTATTAATAAGAACTACTTACATTACAACCCAATTCATAGTGAGAAAGGAAAGATTGAGGATTATTGGATTGAAGATGATTCCGTTCTAAACATTCTTGTACCTGCTTCATTACAAAAATATGAAGATGAAATAGAAGCTAACTTTCTTAAACATGAGTCGAATACAATACCCTATAACAAAAGAGACCCGCGAGGTCTCTTTTGTTTATCTTAATTAAAAATGATCAGCATGCGAGTATTGTATTACAGTTTCTTCTTTTTTCAGAGCATGTTGTGTACCACCTTCACTATTCAGACCAAATGCTAACGTTATTACTAACCCTAATGTTGCTAATACAATTTTTTTCATTATTTCAATGCTCCTTTACTAAAAATTTTTTGTTTCGCTTCGTAACACACATCAAAGTAATTACTAACTTTTTCATGATTATTTAACTTACGAAATTCAACAGCTAACAATTCTCCATATTCTTCAACGAAATCCCATAAACCTTGTTTCTTGAAATAAGAAATACCTTTTTTCACTTCCTCTTCTACTACTTCAATAGGTTTGCTTTCATTTAATAAACGTAAAATATTAAAGTGATATACATATTCTTCATTTCCTATTTCATTACAAACTTTTAAACCTCTTTCGATGAGTTCTTGAGCGACATTTGTTTCTTTTAGCTTATAATGTTCACGCGCTTGTAAGAACAATGCTTTAAAATGATTTGGAATTTGTTCTGTAACTTCAGATAAGTGACGAATCGCTAATGTAGATAAATTTTGTGTTGCATATAATAATCCAAGATTATGACGTACTACTAAAATTAGTTTCTCTTCACCATGTTTTTGTAAAATGTCAATGGATCGATTCAAATGTTCTTCTGCTTTTTCAAATTGTTTTAAAAATATACAAGCAGTTCCTAATGTATTTTCACAAGATGCAACTTTCACTTCATATCCAGCATGTTTTACAAATATTTCTTTTGCTTTACTTGCGTACTCGATCGATGTTAGCATTTTAGAAGTGTGATGTAGCACAGCGAATTTTTGATTGAATTCAGCATGCTCTAATTCATCAGAAATATATTCTAATAAACTTTCAGCTTCTTCATATTGTCTTTTAGCTTCATTGTAATCACTAAACATTAAAGTATGTTCAGCTTTGAAAGAATGATAATAATAAGCTGTAAGCTTGTCTGTTGTTTCATCAATAGAATCAATTACATCAAAGCTGTCTTTTCTAATGCTTAATCTATCAGTAAGTAGTCTGTATTTAAAATCTAACAAGG
>NZ_JBALQK010000148.1:12508-13343 GCF_036965845.1 Bacillus sp. JJ1127
GGAATAATATAATAATAAATTCTGATTTTGTTTTTCCTCTTTTTCTGTATGCTTAATGTGCTCTACTTTCTCATCTATTTCTTTTTTTAATTCTGTTGCTTTTATTAACTGCTGTGATAACATCAATTGATACAGATCGTTAAGTTGCTTCATGATTACTTCATGCGCGAAAACACCTGTGCTCATTCACTACGCCCCCCTCGATATTCTCTATCCCTCTAAATATTACCATAATTCTGTAAATTGCGCAGAAAAATACCTTCCCTGTAAATTGATAAATAAATGACTGAATATTGTGTTTATTACAACACAGAACGCTTAGCGTACAAAAAATCCCTTATTCACTTCCATAAAATATCTTAGCCTGGGTTTTACGTCAAAATCTTGACGGTATCCCTACTACGAAGGCCACAATCCTTATAAATAGACACCTCTTTTTTTATTGTAGCCTACTCACAATCCCAAAAATAAACTTATACTCATCCCGTTTCTTTTTTACTTTCTTAAATCCTTCTTTTGAATCAAAGATTAAACAAGTCTTTCTAAACCAAATCCGTAAATAACATGATTCGAAATAAATAGGTTTCACAATCCCTTTTTTCTCAAATTCCGTTCCATCTTCCCGTTCTGTTTCTGTTCGAATGAACCACCTATTTCCGATTCCAATTTCTATGTATTTCACTTATAACTCTCCTTTAGGAAATTCTTTTTCTAAACACTCTTTTATTTCCTAGGTAAGCGCAGATTCCGACAAAACATACGCTTACATATAAAAGAAGTAGATTTCTAGCACTCTACTTCTTTACAACTGAAATCGTTGCTATATAAATCCATT
>NZ_JBALQK010000148.1:13410-17612 GCF_036965845.1 Bacillus sp. JJ1127
TTCTATGCATGGCCAGATCCTCTCGCCCACCTAAAAAGAGGGGGGGTATATCGATTTTTTAATTGATGTATATATATGTAGTTTTATTAAGATATTACCCATTCAATCTTCCCATAATAATGGTGTTATAGTATTTACCATCGGAAAGGATTTTGTCATTTTTTAATATACCTTCAATTTCAAAACCAAGTCTCTCATACAGTTTAATCGCTTTATCGTTTGTCTCTAAAACATTTAGAGTGATTTTTTTAATACCATTGGCGTCAGCCCAAGATATAGATTCTTTTAAAATGTTTTTACCAATGCCATATCCCCAAAAATCTTTTAATACGCATACTCCAAATTCTACTTTATGAGAGAATCGCTTTAAATAAACTCCCTCGCATCTTGAAAAACCGACAATCCGGTCGTTCACTACAGCGACTAAAAACAAGTTCCTTGGACTTTCAGTGTCCGTTTTTATAATCTCTTTAAATCCCGCTGTATCAATGAATCCCTCCCCTTTTTCTCTATCCAAATTTTCAGTTTCTCCGTCAATCTGTAATCTTAATTCAGACAACTCTTTTGCATCTTTATCAATTGCCGATCTAATCATATAATTTATCCCATTCACATAAAATTCTTGTTTGTTAATTCTCATAATATATTCCTTTCATCTATAGAATGATTTCATATTACTTAAAAAGTAAACATACCTACTATTTTGAAGTTCTCTGTCCCTTTTAAAAATCCTTTAATAAGCATATAATAAATAAAGGAGTCGCTACCAACGACTCCCTATGACTTAGAGGAAATAGACCGCCTGGCGCAAAGGATTCGGTCTATTTTCTTGTTTTTTTACAATACAACGCTACCTTTCTCATTCTTTTTCCTCACTAGATTTTGCCACTAGCACTTTCATACCTTTATTTTCAATTTGTTGAATGGTTTCTTCATTTGCTTCTTCATCTGTTATCAAAAGATCGATTTCTCGAAGCGATTCTCCTTTTACAAAGTACTCTACACCAAGCTTATAATGAGGGGCTAAACAAATATTTCTTCGCGAAATCTCGCTTACAGCCTTACCAAAACTAGCTACTTCCGGTGTTGCTGTACTTATACCATTTATTGAAACTCCTCCACCTGTTGAAAAATAAAGATCAATTGAAAATTGTTGTATGAATTCATACGCTAACGAATCTGTTATATTTCCAGAAGACTTTACTTTCCCACCAACTAAATACGTGTCAATAAATTCATTTTCTTTTAACGTGTCAGCTATTTTCATGGAGTTTGTAACGACTGTAAAATGAGTGTTAGGTAAATATTTTAACATGGTGTAATGAATCGAAGCCCCACCGATAAATACTGAATCCCCCTTTTGAATGAAGGAAGCAGCCGCCTTTGCAATTGCGTTATCATATTTTGATCCTTCTCCATAACGTTTAGATAGTGGTGCAGGCAAGGTTCTAACTTTTGAAGACTCAATTGCCCCTCCATGCGTTCTTTTCAGTAATCCCTTCTCTTCCATAATAGAAAGATCCCTTCTAATGGAATCAATAGACATCTCAAACATTTCAGCGAGATCTTTCGCAATCACTCTTCCTTCTTTCTTAAGTAACTCTAAAATTTTTCCCCTTCTTTCTTCTGTGAACATAATAACCCCTCCTAAAAATAAAATCAGAAAATTCAATCTTTCAATTACCATTATATTCATGTTTATTCTGTTTTACAATATTTTAACTTCATGTTTTTTCATCTTTTATCAAGAATATCTCTGGTCCATCTAACTTTTTTCATGAATATTAAGTATACACATGGATTATTTTCAGAATTTAAATAATTTACAATAAAATAGAGTTATAATGAAATAGACTTTGAATATATGAGGTGTTTGTCTTGAAATTAAAAGAAATTGCAGATCTTTTTTTTAACAAAAAGACTACCGGGAATATGGATATAGAAATTACTGGCCTACAAATGGATTCTCGAAAAATCGAAAAGGGAAATTTGTTTATTTGTGTTCCAGGTATAGAAGGTTTTCTTGCAGATAGGCATCTATTTGCTGAAGAGGCAGTTCAAAATGGCGCTGTAGCATTACTGGTTGAAAAAGATGTAAATGTCAATGTTCCAAAGATATTTGTGAAAGATGCTAGGCGCGCTATGGGCGTTATAGCATCCCATTTTTATCATTATCCTTCTCATGAAATGAATATAATGGGTATTACTGGAACGAACGGCAAGACAACAACTTCTTATTTAATTGAAAAAATTCTAAAAGATTATGGATACCGTACAGGCCTAATGGGAAACAACGGGATAAAAATTGGGGAAAATATGTACCCTACAGACATTAATACACAAGAACCACCAATTTTACAAAAAAACTTAAGGTTAATGAAGAATCAGGAAACCGATTACTGCATTATGGAAGTAACATCACAAGGACTACATATGGGAAGAACTATGGGATGTGATTTTAAAACAGCTGTTTTCACTAACTTAACTCAAGATCACTTAGACTATCATGGAACATTTGAAGATTACAAGCAGACAAAAGGCCTTCTTTTTTCTAGGTTAGGGAATACATTTTCCAGCACAAATAAAAAATTTGCTGTTATAAATATCGATGATCCGGCTGCACCTTATTTTCAAAAAATTACTTCTGCAGAAATTATCACGTATGGAATAGAAAACGAAGCAGATGTTGCCGCTAAAAATATAAAATTAAGTTCAAAAGGAATTGAATTTTTAGCTGCTACTTTTAAAGGAGACATCGAAATAAACATTAAATTAGTAGGGGGATTTAATGTTTATAATGCGTTAGCCGCAATCGCATCTGCATTAATTGAAGGGATTCCATTAGAAGCAATTCGTCAAAGTCTAGCCCATATCAATCATATAAATGGGAGAATGGAAATAGTTAATGAAGGACAAGATTTTCTCTTATTAGTTGATTATGCTCATACGCCTGATGCCTTAAAGAATGTACTTACTACGCTAAACGAGTTTTCTACCGGAAAAATCATTACTGTATTTGGCTGTGGTGGCAATCGAGATACAAATAAAAGACCTATTATGGGACGTATTGCATGCAAATACAGTGATTATGTCTTTATAACTTCTGATAATCCTCGTTCTGAAGATCCCTTCATCATTATGAAAGACATCGAAAAAGGAATGTTAGAATACGATAGTTCCGAATATGAATTAGAAGTTAATCGGGAGAACGCGATAAAAAAAGCAATTCAAATGGCAGCGCCTCATGATATTGTGCTTATAGCTGGTAAAGGTCATGAAACTTATCAAATTTTAAAAGATGAAACGGTGCACTTTGATGATAAAAAAGTAGCACGAAAAGCTCTTTTTGAAATAAAATAATTTCTTTTGTGATCAAGAAATCTATACTAGCATATTAGCCGTAATTAGAATTGTATACTAATTCGCCTACAAAAAAACTTGAGGGAATCCGAACCCTCAAGTTTTAAAATTATCATTGAACAAATATTACGAAGACCAATGAAATTTTATCTACAATCGCTTTCCTCTACTTCCTTTTTCATTACTAACCAATTTTCTTCTCCTAAGAACCATTTTGTTAATAAATACCTTTCTGCGTTGTGTATTTTAAAACCATAGCGCCGATACAGGTGTATGGCAATTTCATTCGTTTGAGACACATAAAGCTTTACTGTACTTTTATTTTCGAATTTTGCTATTTTCATTACTTCGTTTAAAACTTTTCTCCCATATCCTTTACCACGACATCTCTTATTAATTGCCAAAAAGCTTACATATAGTTCATCCTTTTGAGGCCTAGTATAAAGTAGCCTCATCCCTAATCTCCATCTAAGTTTCCTAAAAAAAGGGAAATGCCTATCCTTATTCCCGCTATTAAAGTTCTTTTCGGGAAAATTTGAAGCATTCACTCCAAAAATACCTACAATTCCATTATCACCATCAATCACTGAAAAACGTTTTTCTGTAGTTTGATCGTATGATTCTAAATACATATCAACTTTTTGATTATCATTTGTCCCTAAAATTTTCTTCCATTTTGAGATGAAAGACTCTCTCAAAAGCATAACTTCTTCGTTTTTATCATATTTATCGATTTCTTTAATAATCACCTTCATCCTCCTTTATCGGCATTAGAATTTCTAATTCAAGAATGTCACCACTAATAAAAACTTCATTTGAATATTCTATGGCATATATTAGGA
>NZ_JBALQK010000149.1:0-27077 GCF_036965845.1 Bacillus sp. JJ1127
CAACAAAGGCTAAAAAGAAAAATGTTATTAGGAATCGGATCAATATTATTCTCTTTTGGACTTATATTGTCAAATGTTTACTCGGACATTCAAGTGTTTCCAAATATGAATAAAGGTATCGGTATGAGCGTTTTGATTGTTGGGATACTATGCCTTATCGCATCAAATTTTTATAGAAAATCTAGCCATACTACTAGGTAAATACAAAAAGGGACAGTTACTTCTTTTCAGAAGAACTGTCCTTTTTAAATAGTTTGTTCCAAAGCTTGGCGATATTCCAAATAATAATGATTATAATCGATGCAATAATTGACCAGGCGATGGATGCAACTTCAAGTGCCATGTTGGGAAGGAATGTAAGAATAGCGATTACTTTATGAAATAGCCATTCTATAATATGAAAGCCTACTTGTAATAGAATAACGATCCCAATTATAATCCCTGTTAAAATTTGTTTCCCTTTTTCTTTCCACATGACATTCACCTCACGTTAGCTCATTAATTTTAAGCCAACTGCACCGCATAAAATGCAGCTTAAAAAGGCAAGGCGACGCCAATCAGCTGATTCGCCGAAAACCAAGATGCCGAGAAGCGCACTTCCGGCAGTTCCAATTCCAGTCCAAATCGCGTAAGCTGTTCCCATCGGTAATGAGTTCATTGCAAGTGATAAGAAGAAGAAGCTTACACCGAAGTTGGCAATCAAAATAAGTTTTGGTGCCCAGCCTTTCTTTTTCGTGGCTACTTTCATAAACAGTACACCAAGAATCTCACAAATACCAGCAATAATTAAAAATACCCATGCCATTTTATGCAGCCTCCTTCTCTTCTTGTTCACCCGTTACTCGTTTTAAACCAATTACTCCAAAGAAAATTAAAGCGATAAATAGAATTTTTACAATGGAAAAAGGTTCGCCAAAGATGAAAATCTCTGTAAGAACGATTCCACCAGCTCCAATTCCTGTGAACACAGCGTATACAGTTCCGACAGGTAAATCTTTATAAGCTTTAAATAATAGGATAAAACTAATTGCGATTATAAGAGCGACACCAATCCATTCAATTGGTGTTGTTGCGTGTTTGAGTCCAATCACCCAAAAAATTTCAATAATGCCAGCTACAATTACATAAATCCATGCCATATGTTATTTCTCCTTCCTACCAGTCGTTAGGTAAAGGGCTGAAAAACGACGCATTGCTAAATAAGCAATCCGTCATTTTGAAAGGCCGTTCCAAAATACTTTCCAAGAGGCGTTTAAGCGGGTCTTAAAGCGATTTAAACCTGCGAATAATAGTTCAACCATAAGACCGTCAATTAAGCATAAATAAGCCTCTAAAGCGTCTTTTATTTCAATGTTATGCAGTTCACCTTGCTCATTTGCTCGTTTGAATACAGGAAATAAAAGTTCTCTAATGTTTTCAATGTGAGCATTTGCTTTTTCAATAATTTGCTCGCGAAATGCATCGGGCGGAAAATAAGAAGTGCGTAACCAAAACATTGATTCTTCACTTTCACCAAATCGCTTTGCGTAACCTTTTAATAAATTGATAAGCAATGCCTCAGTAGATGATTCTGAAAATTTTTCTATATCATCCGTAAAGCATTGTAAATCTTTGTGCAGAGCTGCTTCTAAGCAGATAAAATATAATTCTTCTTTTCCCTTAAAGTGTGCGTAAATTGATGGTTTTTTAATCCCGACCTCTTGAGCAATATTTGCTAATGAAGTCCCTTCATAGCCGTAGCGTGCGAAATGAGAAAGTGCTACAGCTTTAATGCGGTTTGCTGTCATTTTCATCCCCTACCTACCGTTCGTTAGGTTCATTATAAAAGAGAATAAACATAAAGTCAATGAGGCAAATGATTGAAAAAGAGTACCTAAATGGGCACTCTTTACACAGTTTTTCGTTCAATTAAATGGAAAGGGAGTTCCTCTGAGCTACCTATAATTTGTTCGGCCTGTATTTGCTTATGAAATAAAGAAAAGGCGCGAGCACCCATTGTTAGACCAGGATGTTCAATTGTTGTAATCTCTAATGCTTTCGAAATTTCATGGTTATCAAAGCCGAGAATGGCGAGATCTTCTGGTACACGTAGACCGTGTTTTCTTGCTTCAGTTATTAAACCAGCGGCTACTTGATCATTGGCGGCAAAAATAGCAGTTGGACGCTCTTTCATGTTTAAAATACTGTGCAGAACTTTTGCCCCATCTTGCATATTGTAACATTGGTAAAACATCCAATCTGGTTGTATTCTTTTTTTTGCAGTATGAAGAGCATCGGAAAAGGCTTTTTCACGCTGCTTTGTATTTACACTATTCTGCCTTGCTAAACAAAAACCAATCTTCTCATGACCTTTACGCAATAAATATTCTGTACCAATGCGAAATCCTTCATAATGATCAACATAGACGGATGAAATGAGGGAATGTATCATTTTTTCACATGAGATGATAGGAGCAAATTTTGCGAATGGTTCAATATGCTCCCAAGAGCTTGTTCGAGAGCATATAATCATGCCGTCAAATTGTTTCATTTTCATCGTTTCAAGAACTCGAATTTCTTCGATACTATCGTAATTTGTTTGGCATAAATTAATGTGATAACCAGCAGCTAATGCCTCGTTCCCAATCCCCTCAATAATCGTGCTGAAGTAGGGTAAATTGATAAAAGGAAGCATGACACCAATTGTAAATGTTTTTCCTTTTATTAAGTGAACCGCATTTATATTTTTTGCATAATTTAATTGTTCAACAGCGTCTAAAACGCGTTCGCGCTTTTCTTCACTTACATAGGGATGATCATTTAATACGCGCGAAACCGTTGTTATGGATACGCCAGCGGTTTTCGCAATTTGTTTTATATTTACCATATGTATCACCTCTTAGCTTATATTATAAAGGCAAATAGATAAAAATGGAAAGAAAGTGAAAAAAGCTTGACCTGAAAAGCTTTTCACAATCTATGTTATAAAAGGGCTTTCTGTTATTCGCGTAACCTTTTCGCTTGGGCGTAAGAATAGTGGAAAGTCTTTTTTTGTCTAAAAAGATACGATATGCTATGTCAAAAAGTGTGAGAATAACGAGGAAAGTTTTCAAAGGGAGAGTGAGAAGAAGGAGCGAATATGAACAACATATAAACGCTTCGTTCGTTAAGAGAGCGATATGAAAGGGCGGAAACAAATTGAAAAAAGGGCTCATTTGTTTCGTGTTTTCGAGTGTGTTACTTAGCTCATGTTCGTTTCAGCAAACGATGAAGGAAGAAAAACAATTTGTGGAAAGTGCAGGAGGGGCTGTAGATCGTATATCTGGTCCTATTGTATTACAGGATGTTTCTAAATATTTTCCAGCGCATTTTAAAGTTCCAACGTTTTTGCCGTATGACATTACAAGTGATGTCAAAGGGGAAGTAAGAACGATTGGGAAGAAGAATGCTGTCTTAACGATTAAATATAAGCAACAAGAGAAAGGACGCAAAGATTATGTGGAATTAACAGTTACGAACTTTTCTTACAGTTTTCCTTATATTGTGGAACAAAATCGATTTCAGGAACAAATGAGGTTGAATAATGGAGCAGCTGCCTATTTTAAAAATAAAGATGACGGTGAACGAGGAGAAGAATTTGCAACGCTGATATGGAAAGAAAAAGGACTAGAATATCAGTTGTTGTATCGAAATGCGACAGTACAAAATGAAGAAGTAATCAAACAGAACTTATTATATATTGCCAACAATATGGAAGAAAAGAACTAGCTGAGACTTTCAGCTAGTTCTTTCACATATTATTTCTTTTTAACTTTTCCAGTCCAAGATTTAAATCCGCCTTGTAGTTGGTAGAAATCTTTGTAACCTTGTTTTTTTAGATATTGAGCTGCACGACCTGTACGGAAGCCATTTTGACAATATAAATAAACTGGTTGATCTTTGCGAAGCTCTTTGTAACGAAGGCGAATTTGTGATAATGGAATGTTACGAGCACCTAAAATATGCCCTGCGTTAAATTCATCTGCTTCACGAATATCGATAAGCTGTGCTTTGCGGTAGCCAGCGCGAAACTCTTCTTCTGAAAGTGTTTTAATTAATTTTTTCTGATAGAAAAACATCCATACAGAGTAGCCGATGATTCCTACGATCACCGACAATATAATAATCAAATTTGTTGACACGATTCTATCGCTCCCTTTTTTCTTATCCTACTTTCAATATTATAATGCCCATATGTATTTATGCAACAGATTCATGTGGAGATAAGAAGAAATTTCGTATTCTTTCACAAATTTTGTCGAATTTGATAGACTAGAGATTGTGAAAAATAATTGGTTATATGAGGTGCAAGATGGGAAAAGAAAAATGGTGTTATATTAACTCTGGTCAATGTTCGCCGGCATTTAATATGGCGTTAGATGAATGTTTATTAAATTGGCAAAGTGAAAAGAAAATGCCTCCAACCATTCGTTTTTACGAATGGGAAGTACCAACATTAACAGTTGGGTATTTTCAGCGTGTAGAAAAAGATATCAATATGGATGTAGTAAATGAAAAGAAATATGGGTTTGTTCGCCGACAAACAGGTGGTAGGGGCGTATTGCATGATAAGGAATTGACGTACAGTGTGATCGTCTCTGAAGATCATCCCGATATGCCTAAAACAGTTACAGAAGCGTATCGCGTCATTTCACAAGGGCTACTAGAAGGTTTTAAGGCGCTAGGATTAGAAGCGTATTATGCGGTTCCAAAAACAGAAGCGGATCGTGAAAATTTAAAAAATCCACGTTCAGGTGTATGTTTTGATGCACCGTCTTGGTATGAAATTGTCGTTGAAGGCAGAAAAATTGCAGGAAGCGCTCAAACGCGTCAAAAAGGTGTAATTTTACAACATGGATCGATTCCATTAGAAATCGACTTAGATGAGCTGTATGATTTATTCTTATTCCCAAATGAGCGAGTGAAAGAGCGTATGAAGAGCATGTTTTCTTCTAAGGCTGTCGCAATCAATGAATTAACAGATCGTACGTTTACAATCGAACAGTTGATTGAAGCGTTCCAAGCTGGATTTGAAAAAGGCTTAAATGTAGAACTTGTACCATATGAATTAACAGAAGAGCAGCTTCATGAAGTAGAAACATTAGCAAAAGAAAAGTATGAAAGTGATGAATGGAATTATAAAAAATAAGGAGATGGCAATTGCCACCTCCTTATTTTTTTATAATAAATTAAGTACTTTTTCTACTTTGATTCCTTTTTCTTGTAAAGAACGAAGACGATTTACAACATCCATAATTTCTTTATCGAATGTAACGCTAATTCCTTGGCTTTGTAATTCTTCTTTTAAATTTTCAATAGAATCATCTATATCGATGCCAAGCTCATAATCTTGACACACTTCAATTGTCTTTTTTACAAGCTTTACATAATTTTCTTGTAATTTTGAATTGGCTTCATTTGTAACTGTTTGCTTCGGTTTTGTAGGTATAGCTGCAACCGTCTCTTGCTTTGTAACAGGAGTCGGTACTTCTTTTTTTACAGGTACTGGAGTAGGTCGTTCTACAACCGTTTCTGAACGCACTGGCTTCGGCGCTGGTGCCGGAGTAGGTTTAGGAGTTACAACAGGTTGTTCAACGCGTGTAACAGGTTTTGGAGCAGCTGTGACTACTTTAGGAGCCTCTACGACTACTTCTTTTTTAGGAGCTGTTTCTACAGGTGTTACGTCCTGTTCAGCAGCTTCTTTATTTTCTTTACTCCACATAACGCGTTCAATTTCTAGGGAAACATTGTTTTTGTTCATTGCTGTTAATGTAACTTTACCAACTTCAGCGTTACCTGTGAAATCGACAATTTTATAAATCACACTTTTGTTCCAATCCACATTTCCGCTCAAAAATAATTCTTCGTTACATTTCGGCGTTAAGCCCTCGATTTTAATTTCTGCGTTTACACCGTTTTCACTATATACCATAATTAGCGAAGCACTTACATCTTCATCTGCTAACATTAGTTCACGTACCATTTTGCCGGTGCGTACTTGCGTTTTCTTCTTAAGTGACATCAAATTTCCCCTCTCAAAAATTCAGTAATAATAAAAAAATCGTATAACGAAAAATAATTGCTCACGAAGAAATATGATACCGATAATAAAAGCATCACGTCAACAATTTACGTTAATTATTTTGCATTTTTCTTTTTTTCTTTATGAAATTTTTCAATTTGTAAAATTATACAGAAGAAAAACAGCCTTCCAAAAGGCTGTTAAAAGTTTGATTTTTTATATAGCAGTTTATATAAAATATAAAAGAAAATAGTGATTAAAGCATTTTGCCAAGTTGTTAAATGATAAGAAAGATAAGGTTGTTTTTTAAAGTAAATGTTTATAAATACCGCTGAGCAAAATGGAATAGAAAATGCGAGCCCGAACAGAATTCTTCTTTTCCAATTCATTGTTTGATTAAAGGAATAGCGCTTTAATAAATATAAAATGAAAAGTATGCCTAATATAATAATTAAAATGGAAAAAGTAGTTCCAGGAATACTAAATGATGGGCCTGTCAATTGAGTTGTTTTTTCAAAAAGTAAAATAAAAAATGAAACAATTGTATCCATCCCAAATTGTATAGCAAGTAACAAACTAATAGCAAAACCAATCATGGATGTTTTTGCTAATTTTGTTTGGTTAGGTAAAGCTAATATGAGCTCATCACAATAAGATTGCAAGTTATCACCAAAAATATCATAAGCATTCTTACCATCTTTTTGAGCTTCAATAAGATGGTCTAAAATTTCTAGTAATAGCTCCTCTACTTGTTGTTCTGGAACATTAGCCAATCGTAGATATACCAACATGTCCCCATAAGCAACTTCATTTTCAGGTGTTAGAAGCTCACGTTTTTTATTATTAAGTTCTACCAATTCGTTTGCGTTCATCATTCAGACTCTCCCCGCAATAAATTATTTACCGTTGTCGAAACCATCCCCCAGCTCTTTTTAAACTCTTCTAGCTGTTCGAATCCTTTATCCGTTACATGGTAATATTTTCGCTTTGGACCAAGGCTTGAAGCTTTTAATGTGCCAGCAATGAGTTTTTCTTTTTGCATTCGTAATAAAAGGGGATAAATGCTACCTTCGCTTACGAATGTAAAACCATGTTGGTTTAATTTCGTACTTAGTTCGTACCCATACACCTCTTCTTGGGAGATGATGTATAAAATGCATCCTTCGAGCACACCTTTTAGCATTTGACTATGCATGAGTTCACCACTTCCTAGTAACTTGTTGTGCAAGGTAGCTGTTATTTGAATTATAGCACTTCAGTAACTTGCTACGCAAGTTACTGAAGTGGAAAACTTTAAAAAGCGGTAATCTTTCTCTGCTATCCATACTAAAAAAGGGGGGGATTGTATGAAGCTGTTTATGCCAAATCTCGTTTATTTCGAACCAAAGGCGTTTGAATACCCGTTTGGAAAAGAGCTATATGAGAAATTTACAAAGGATGAAGAAAAACGAAAATATAAGTGGGAACGGTGTGGAATCGGAAAATATGTGTATCAAAAAGATGATGCGGTGAGGCTAGAAAAAAAGATTAGAGGTTATATTCATAAATTTTTCCCTAATGCGGAAATTCAATATTTTACATGAGAGAATCTGTAGATGAATACAGATTCTTTTTTGTTTTATATATTTAGGCTTGTTTCCACCCTTGTCACGTTATTCTTTCTGGTGTATCATTTTATTGATTGCTTAGTGCGGAATACACAAAATGAAATTGGATGGTGGAAACCGATGCCTACCCCTAGTATGGAAGATTATATTGAACAAATTTATTTGTTGATTGATGAAAAGGGATATGCCCGCGTATCTGATATTGCTGAAGCGCTTAGTGTGCATCCATCCTCTGTAACAAAAATGGTACAAAAATTAGATAAAGATGAATATCTAATTTATGAAAAATATAGAGGGCTTGTATTAACAACAAAGGGTAAAAAAATCGGAGAACGTCTTGTATATCGTCATGAATTACTAGAGCAATTTATGCGTATTATCGGTGTGGATGAAGGCAAGATTTATAATGATGTAGAGGGAATTGAGCATCATTTAAGCTGGGAAGCAATCGATCGTATTGGTGATTTAGTACAATATTTTGAGCAAGATGAGCTTCGAATTGAAACACTTCGCGGTGTTCAAAAAGCAAATGAAGAGCAGGGGAAGTAAAGGGAACGAAATGCGTTTCCTTTTTTGTTTAGAAGAGGAAATCACTTGGTTTAAGTTGAATGTATAGAAATGTGAAAATCGTTTTGTAAAAGGCGGGATAGGAATGAAAGCAATTATTTTTGACTTTGATGGATTAATTGTAGATACAGAAACGATCTGGTTTCAATCTTTTCAGGAGGTAGTTCGCGAATATGGTGGGGACTTACCTCTAGAGGAGTTTGCGAAATGTATTGGAACAACAGATGAAGTGCTTTATACATACATTGAACAACAGTTAAAAGAAAAATTTAATCGGGATGAGTTAAAAGAAAAAGTCTCGATTTTGCATCAAGAGAAAATGAAAATGCCAGTAGCTCGCGATGGGGTGAAAGAGTATTTAGAAGAAGCAAAAGAAACTGGATTGAAAATCGGTTTAGCATCTAGTTCTTCAAGAGAATGGGTTGTTGGATTTTTAGAAGGGTTAGGTATTCGAGAGTATTTTGAAGTCATTAAAACAAAAGAGGATGTAGAGAAAGTAAAACCAGATCCAGCGCTGTATAGAGTAACCATTAAAGAGTTAGGGATAGAACCTGCAGAAGCTGTTGTGTTTGAGGATTCGTTAAATGGATTGAAAGCGGCGCTTGCGGCAGGATTAGCATGCGTTGTTGTGCCAAATGAGGTTACAAAGACTTTGCAGTTTGAAAATCATCATCTGCGTTTAGGAAGTATGAAAGAAAAGAGTTTAACGGAAGTACTTCAATATGTAAGGAATCGAGCGTGAAAAAAGAAAGACCGTATTTCCTAAAAGGAAGCACGGTCTTTCTTTTTATTTTTTTTACCTTCAATTACGGTTAAATGAGATTGCTTTCGTTTTCGTTTTAACGAAGTTGGATTTCCTTTCTTCCCTTTGTCATCGGAAGCGTTTCGTTTTAAGAAAGAATTGCTTAGGGGTGCTACATTTTGTTTTCCATATTTGCGGTTCGATTGTTTCGCAGCACGCTTATAGGAGTTTTGCGAATTGGCTGAACCACTGGAGTTTGTGAACATTTTGTATAGCAAGTAAAAGATACCAACAACAAGTAACATAATACCAATGTTTTGTAACATTCCTTTCGGATCTGTAATTGCAGATGAAACGAGACCAAATATTGCTAAACCAATAATAAGCACAAATATAGCGAACATAAACGAACGACCGTTCATAAGGAACACCTCCTAAAAACATATATTAAAATTAGTATATTAGCGATGAGGAAAGGAGTTGAACATCATTTTTAAATAATTATTGTTGTTTATTTTCTAAACGTAATAATTCTTCAAATGATGCGATTGCAACTTCAACTTGATCATCTGCAGGTTCTTTTGTTGTTAATAGTTGAAGCCATAACCCAGGGTATCCTAATAGGCGTAAAACCGGAATATCTCGCAAACGATTTGTAAACTGCAAGACTTCAAAAGAAATACCAAGAACAACTGGAATCAATAAAATACGGTTTACAACTCGGACCCAAAGAGGATCAGTTGGAACAAGAAAGTAGATGAACATTCCGATAATAACTGTAAATATAATAAAACTACTTCCGCAGCGATAATGGAGGCGGGTTTGTTTTTGAACATTTTCTACAGTCAGTGGAAGGTTATTTTCATAAGCATTAATTACTTTATGTTCCGCACCGTGATATTGAAATACCCGCTTAATAAGTGGGGTTAGTGAAACAAAGTATATATAGCTCAGTAATAGAATGAGCTTAATGATGCTTTCGACAATGATTTGCCCAGTATGAGATGGGAAAATCGGCCTTGTCAATTCCGCTAAAAGTGCCGGAACCGCCGTGAAAATGACTTTACCGAATATAAATGATAACACCCCGACTGCTGCTACTCCTAATATCATCGTTAATTTTGACTGTTCTTCTTTTTTTTGTGCAAGTTGTTCATCATTTTCTGGATGAACGTCGAATCGTTCAGAAGCAAAGTTTAAATGCTTTGCTCCATTGGCACTTGCATCAATAATAACGGCGATGCCTCGTAAAAATGGAACTTTCTTTAGTATGGTTAATACTTTATTACGAACGCGTGGCAATCGATAAAATTCGATTGATTCATCTTTACGACGAACCGCTGTAACAGTATATTCTCTACCGCCAAACATAACTCCTTCTATGACCGCTTGCCCACCATATATTTGTTTTGACTCTTCTGCCATGTTAACACCAACCTGTATTTGTTTCTCTCTTATATAGAAAAGAGGCAATTGTCATACTTGGTTCTGTCATTGTGAGATTTGACAATTACCGAGTTTCCTATATTTTATCGAGAAATACAAGCGGATGACAAGAAAAAATGTTACGAGAGTAGGACATTTCTTATTCTTTTTATAGACAAATTTCGCATGATTTAAACATGCTTCAAAATAGTTTCGGACATACTAGTAAGCGGAGGTGGCAACGTGAAGCAGGAACAATCAGAGATAAATAAATTTGTACAGATTGGTTTATTTGGTGGCGTTTTTTGGGGAAGTATATGGTATTTTCTTCATTTTTTCTCATTTACAGAAGCTGGACCAAACTATTTGCTTTTACCATTTGCTCTTGGGAATTGGAAAGAAGGAGCTTGGGGAAATGTATCGGGTATAGTCTGTATGGGGCTTCTTTCTATTTTAGTGGCGTTTCTCTATAAGGCTCTTTTCAAAAGATTTGAAGGGGTACTACCTGGAATATTGTATGGGCTTTTTTGGTGGAGCATTTTATTTTTCGGGCTTGGTTCTATTGCACCTGTTATTAAAAATGCACTTCATTTACCGAAAGAAACAATTGTTACAACGATATGTATCTTTATTTTATATGGTGTATTTATTTCATATTCTGTTTCGTTTGAAGCGAATAATGAGAATCGAGGAGAAGGTGTAGAGAAGACAAACTATTCAAACAAGTGATTCCTGTGTTAGAATGTTGTATAGACATTCTTTATATTAAGGAGTTTAAGAAGATGAAAAAGTTACTCCTCGTAAACGGTCCTAATCTAAATCGTCTCGGTGTTCGAGAGGTGAATGTATATGGAAAAGGAACGTTAGCGACGCTTGAAACAGAGATAAAGCAAGAAGCAGAGAAATTGGGAGTGGAGTTAGAGTGTTTCCAATCGAATCATGAAGGTGCTCTTATTGATATCATTCATGAGGCTGATGATACATATGAAGGAATCATTTTAAATCCAGGAGCATTTACGCATTATAGCTACGCGATCCGAGATGCGATTGCGAGTATTTCGATTCCTGTTATTGAGGTACATATTTCTAACATCCACCAGAGAGAGTCGTTTCGTCATGAATCGGTGACGGCACCTGCCACGGCAGGACAAATTGTTGGATTTGGTTTTTATGGCTATAAGTTAGCGTTATTTGCATTATTGGAGAAACTTAGGGAGGCATAAACTGATGGAAAAAATCACGAAATTAAGAAGTGCATTTAATGAAGCTGGTATTGATGGTATTTTATTAACGAATGAGTATAGCCGTAGATACATGACGAATTTCACAGGGACAGCTGGTGTCGTACTCATTTCTAATGAGCGTGCGCTGTTTATTACAGATTTCCGCTACGTAGAGCAAGCTGGTAAACAAGCTGTTGGCTATGAAATTGTACAGCATACAGGACCAATTCTTGATGAAGTTGCCAAACAAGTGAAAGAATTAGGAATTCAAAAGCTTGGCTTTGAGCAAGATACTCTTACATATAGCTCTTATACAGCATATAAAGAAGCTGTTGAAGCGGAATTTGTTCCAACTTCTGGACTTGTAGAAAAGTTACGCTTGATTAAGACGGATTCAGAGATTAAGATATTAAAGGAAGCTGCACAGATTGCAGATGCTGCCTTTGAACATATTCTATCATTCATTCGCCCAGGAGTATCTGAAATTGAAGTGTCAAATGAACTTGAATTTTTCATGAGAAAACAAGGAGCAACATCTTCTTCGTTTGATATTATCGTTGCTTCAGGACTTCGCTCAGCATTGCCGCATGGTGTGGCATCTGAAAAAGTGATAGAAACAGGAGATTTCGTAACATTAGACTTCGGTGCTTATTATAAAGGATATTGCTCGGATATTACTCGTACGATTGCAGTCGGTGAACCATCTGATAAATTAAAAGAAATTTACAATGTCGTTTTAGAAGCGCAGCTGCGTGGTGTGAACGGCATTAAAGCTGGTTTAACTGGCCGTGAAGCTGATGCATTAACACGTGATTACATAACGGAAAAAGGATACGGTGAATATTTCGGTCACTCTACTGGTCATGGAGTGGGTCTTGAGATTCATGAAGCACCAGGCTTAGCATCTCGCTCTGAAACGGTACTTGAGCCAGGCATGGTTGTGACAGTAGAGCCGGGTATTTATATTCCAGGTGTTGGTGGTGTACGTATTGAAGACGATATCATCGTAACAAGTGAAGGCAATGAGGTAATTACAAAATCTCCAAAAGAACTTATTATTTTGTAATACACAGGAGGATTTTTTGCATGATTTCAGTAAACGATTTTCGTACAGGTTTAACAATCGCGGTGGACAATGGCCTATGGCAAGTTATCGATTTCCAACACGTAAAGCCAGGTAAAGGTGCTGCGTTCGTTCGCTCTAAACTACGTAACCTTCGCACAGGTTCTGTTCAAGAAAAAACATTCCGTGCTGGTGAAAAAGTAGAAAAAGCACATATCGAAAACCGTCGTATGCAATACTTATACGCGAGCGGTGAGTCTCACGTATTCATGGATAACGGAACTTATGAGCAAATCGAACTTGGTGAAGCTCAAATCGAGCGCGAGCTAAAATTCTTAAAAGAAAACATGGAAGTAGCTATTATGACATACCAAGGCGAAGTACTTGGAGTTGAACTTCCAAATACTGTAGAGTTAAAAGTTGCTGAAACAGAGCCAGGTATTAAAGGTGACACAGCTTCTAACGTAACAAAACCAGCTACATTAGAAACTGGTCTTGTTGTACAAGTACCAATCTTCATTAACGAAGGCGAAATGCTTATCATCAACACAGGTGAAGGTAAATACGTTTCTCGTGCATAGTTAGAAAAAGCACTCGTGATTATCACGGGTGCTTTTTACATGAAATAAGGTAGATAATAAAAAATGGTTATAACAAGACTGATAACAACAAGAGACAGAGTACCAGTTATGTATGGATTTAAATTGATTTGAAATGGCTTTATTTCTCCTGTTTCAACACCCGTCAAGCCTTTATATACAGCATGATCCATATTGGCATTCCTTGATATACTCATGATAATGAACCATATAACCGCAAATATACTTAAACTTCCTAGAAAAAAGGTCTCTATAAATGACCAACCAACTAGCTTTGAAAAGAGGTAGATACCAACAAGCTCTAATACAATTGTCATAAAGAATTTAACTTTCTTCACTTTGATACCTCCTCATTCTTTCATTTCATCCAATTTAAAAAGTTTTCTCGAGAGACAACGTGTAGTGTACAAGGAGACTTTGTTTCCTTTTCTAATGCAGCGTGTTCATCTGGAAATTTCTTTTCTACGTGTAGTGACATATAAGGTAATTTCTCCTGTGCTTTTAAAGAACGGATATTCGTAGTTTTGGCACCAGCAAATACATGTTTTAGATGTAATTCTTCAAATGCGATTTTTAAAATCGCCTTTTTAGCAGCCTCATTATATCCTTGTCCCCAATAAGGATAACCTAGCCAACTACCGATATGAGATTGCTTTTTTTCATAATTGATGTGCTTGAGGGTAGTGATGCCAATTACTTCTTCTCTTTCATTTACAATCACTCTTGATAGAGAATGCTTTTTCTGTTCGTCTTCCATTGTAAGACGAATAAATGCTTTCGTGTCTTCGATAGTCTCCACTTTTAGACCTAGGGTGTCTTTCACATGTGGATCGCTTGATAATGTAAAAATGATTTCTGCATATTGTAAATCAAATGGTAATAATAGGATATGTTTCATAACCTATCTCCTTTCTTTATTAAATATAACATAAAATAATACGAATATTCAGATTTTAGTGATGGTTAAAGTAGAAAAATTATGTTTTTACTTCTGAAATAGACAACCTCTGCATATGGTTGTACAAATCTATTCTTTTTGAAATACGGCTTTTTTAGTAAGTCTAAGAAGCTGCTTGAAAAGTAATTGTTAGGAGAGAAGGTGGAAGAATGAAACAGTGGCTGGCGGCAATGGAAACATCCGTGCTTGTCATGGGATTGCTTCGGTTGTTTTCAGGTAGTGTGGAGATATTCGCCGCTTTGCTTATGCTCTATGTGAATGATGCGAAAAAGGCATTGTTTATAAACGGTATGTTGGCATTTGTTGGACCGACTGTATTAATCATAACGATGTCAATCGGCATTGCGAGCGTCGCAAGTGAAATTTCTTTTTTGAAACTTTTTTTTCTAACTCTTGGAATTGGCTGCATTTTTATTGCAGTGTTGAAATAGTAAGTCAATTATAGTGGGGAGAAGCCGATGAAGGAAGTATTAGAGGTTTTACCAAAAACGATGAAACAGTTCATTGAAGGCTGTAAACAATATCATGAATTAGAGGAAATCCGGGTTCGAATTGGAAGGCCGCTCGAATGTATCGCATACGGAGAGGTGTTTTTTTATGATTATATCGTCACAGCAGAGGATGCCATTTATTTATTAAATAAGCTGAGTCAATATTCAATTTATACGATGGAAGAAGAGTTAAAACGCGGGTATGTTACGCTGCGTGGTGGTCATAGGATTGGTTTGGCGGGAAAAGTAATTACAGAGAAAAGTGCAGTGAAGATGATCCGAGATGTTTCATCATTTAATATTCGGATTGCTCGTCAAAAAATGGGAATTGCCGAACCTCTTCTTTCTTATTTGTATGAATCACGTTGGTTAAATACGATGGTAATTGGACCGCCACAAACAGGGAAAACAACACTTCTCAGGGATGTGGCACGTTGTATGAGTCAAGGGGTCCGTCCTCATGAAATTCCTTCTTGTAAAGTTGGAATTGTTGATGAACGCTCAGAAATTGCGGGATGTGTAAAAGGGATTCCGCAATATGAATTTGGTCCACGGGTTGATGTGCTGGATGCTTGTCCAAAAGCAGAAGGAATGATGATGATGATTCGTTCTATGAGCCCGGATGTATTAATCGTTGATGAAATTGGGCGCATGGAAGATAGTGAAGCAATTATGGAGGCAGTCCATGCTGGTGTTCAGCTTTTTATAAGTGCGCACGGATTTTCTTTTGATGATGTAATGAAGCGACCGTCTTTAAAGGCTGTAATGGAACTTGGTGTGTTTGATCGCTTTATTGAACTATCAAAAGCAAAGGGCCCTGGAACCGTTGTTCAAGTGAAGGATAGAGATGGAAAGCCTGTTCAAAGGCGAGGGAAGGTTCAAAGTGTATGGTAAAAATATTTGGTGCGGTGTTAATTGTAGTAGTTACTACTTTCTTTGGTTTTTCGTACGCCAAAAGATATAGTGAACGTCCGCGTCAACTGAGGCTTTTAAAAGCAGCGCTTCAATCGTTAGAAGCTGAAATTATGTATGGACATACGCCTTTATCTGAAGCGGCAGAACGCCTAGTAAAGCAAATGCCAAGGCCATTACATTGGATATTTCAAAGTTTCTCTAAACGGCTAGAGAGCGGTGAACAGACAGTTAGAGAGGCTTGGTTTGACAGTTTACAAGAAAATTGGAAACTAACTGCATTTAGACAAACTGAATATGAGATTTTGCAACAATTCGGTGAAACGTTAGGGCAGCATGATCGTGAATCGCAGCAAAAACATATTCGCTTATGTATTACACATTTAGAAAGAGAAGAGGGAGAAGCGAAAGCGCTGCAACTTCAATATGAAAAGATGATAAAAAGCTTAGGTGTGTTAGCAGGACTACTCATTGTAATTTTACTGCTATAGGGGGGAGAAAGGCGATGTCCATTGATGTTGGATTAATATTTCAAATCGCCGGAATCGGCATTGTTTTAGCTTTCATTCATACCGTATTAAAAGAATTAAAGCGAGAAGATATTGCAAACTGGGTTATTCTCGTTGGGTTTGTCGTTATTTTATTTCATGTTGCATTTCTGATTAATACTTTGTTTGACAAGATAAAAAGTGTCTTTCTCTTCCAGTAAAGGAGGCGATTCGAATCGAGATTATACAAATTGTCGGATTAGGCCTCGTCGCAACTTTTTTAGCTGCTGTTTTGAATCAACATAAATCTAGTATCACGTCGTTGTTCATTGTGTTCATTGGTAGTGTAATGTTTCTTTTATTAATCGATCAAATCCATTCTATTTTAAGAATGATTGAGAGAGTTGCAAGTGAAGCAAAGGTAAGCAATGTATACGTAGAAACGCTGCTGAAAATCATTGGCATTGCTTATATTGCCGAATTTGGTGCTCAAATTACAAAAGATGCTGGTCAAGGGGCGATTGCTTCAAAGATTGAATTGGCAGGGAAAATTTTAATCCTTGTCATGGCTATTCCGATTTTGACAGTTGTAATTGAAACAATCCTTGGTTTTTTACCTACGGGATAAGGGGGAGTGAATGTTGCGAAGGTTTGGAGCTAAGCTACTGTTTGCTTGCTTCCTTTTCTTTTCTTTACCAATTGTTGTACAAGCTTCTCCTTTAGAAAAAAACGTCGTAGATCAGCAATTAGATAAACTCGGAATCGAAGATGTGAAGCAGTATTGGGACGGGCTTGTCACAAAATATGGAGGCTATTTACCAGAGAGTCAAAAGGGAAGTTTTATGGAATTTGTAAAGGGAGAAAAGGAATTTTCTATAAAAGAGTGGATGACAGGGCTATTGAAATATTTGTTCCATGAGCTTGTTGCAAATGGAAAATTACTTGGGACGCTCATTATGCTCACAATTTTTAGTGCATTATTACAGTCCTTACAATCCGCTTTCTCAAAGAGCAGCGTGAGTAAAATTGCTGATGCAGTTGTATATATGGTGCTGATTATTTTCGCTTTAAATAGTTTTTATGTAGTCATGACGTATGCGCGAGAAACAATTCAAACGATGGTAGATTTCATATTAGCTCTACTTCCTATTTTACTAGCACTCATAGCGACAGGGGGCGGGGTTGTATCGGTATCATTCTTCCATCCGATTATCATTTTTTTAATGAATACAAGTGGGATGCTCATGAACTATATTGTACTTCCTCTTTTATTGCTTGCGACCATCTTAAGTATTGTGAGTACAATGAGCGATCAATATAAAGTTACGAAATTGTCCAAGCTCCTGCAAAATGTAAGCGTTGGGATTATTGGTATCTTTTTAACCGTTTTTCTTGGTGTATTATCAGTGCAAGGGACAGCAACAGCAGTTGCTGATGGGATAGCAGTTAAAACAGCGAAGTTTGTAACAGGAAACTTTATTCCGGTGGTAGGAAGGATGTTTACAGAAGCGGCAGATACTGTGATTAGCGCTTCTGGGTTGTTAAAGAATACAGTCGGAATTATCGGGCTTGTTATTTTATGTTTAATCGTTGCGTTTCCGGCGATTCAAATCTTTTGTATTGCATTTATTTATAAATTTGCCGCAGCAGTACTACAGCCAGTTGGCGGGGGAGCTATTATTCAGTGCTTGGATATTATAGGACGAAGTATTATCTATGTATTTGCTTGCTTAGCTATCGTATCGTTTATGTTCTTTTTAAGTATTACCATTATTATTGCCGCGGGGAACATTACCCTTATGATGCGATAGGAGGTGGCAAGTATGCAATTTGTTACAGAGTGGATTAGAAATATTATCGTTTTTTTACTCTTGGCGACAATGCTTCATCTTATCCTTCCCAATTCAAATCTACAAAAGTATGTCAAATTTGTTGTGAGCTTATTGTTAGTTGTTTTAATCTTGACGCCGCTATTTAAGTTATTACAAACAGATGTAAATGAAGTGATTGCGAATTTTAATCAAGAAAAATATGTAACAGATGGATCGGTAAAAAATTCAATTGATACAAAGAAAAAAGAAATACAAGCTCTCACACGTGCATATAGTTTAGAAGAGATGGCTGTCAAAATGAAAAAAGAAGTTGGAAAAGAGTTTGAGAAAAAGTATGGTGTGACAGTGTCTGAAATAAAAGTAATTGCACCAGAAACGAAAGAAGAAGTAAAAACAGCAAAGGATATCCAATCTGTCATTGTGACACTAAAAGAAGCTGAACCGAAGAAAAATGATGCAATTGAAACAGTAAAACCGGTTGAAATTAATACGAAAGAACCACGGAAAACTTCGGAAGAAACAAATGTAGAAATGAAAGAGTTCTTTTCAAACAAATGGCAGCTAGAGGATAAACAAATCCAAGTTCAAATGGAAGGAGGGACAGGTAGAGTAAATGGACAATAAAGATAAAAATTCAAAATTCTCGTTTTTTCGAAACTTATTGAAAGGGGACGAAAAAGATGATAAGGAGAAGGGGAAAAAGGTAACACCAAAGTTTTTGCTTGTCCTACTCATACTTGGAATTTTGCTTATGTTTTCTAGCAATTTCTTTCAAACAAAAAAAGAAGAAGTGCCCGTGTTCAAAGAAAAGACAAGTCAAGATTCAGGAAAAGATGTGCCGACCTTTGGGCAAAAGAATAGCGACAACATGTCAATTGTAGAAAAATACGAAAAAGCATATGAGCAAGAATTGAAATCTGCATTAGAAGATATAACAGGGGTAAAAGATGTATCTATTACAGTGAATTTAGATTCATCTGAGGAAAAAATACTTGAAAAAAATACTGTGAAGCGTTCACAAACAACAAGTGAAACCGATAAAACAGGAGGCACAAGAAAAGTAGAAGATGAGTCTCTTGATGAAAAGACGGTCATTATACGCGAAGGTGATAAAGAAACTCCAGTTGTTTTACGAACAGAGAAACCGAAAGTACGTGGTGTCCTTGTCGTAGCAAAGGGAGTGGATAATATACAAATAAAAGCAATGGTAAAAGAAGCAGTGACGCGTATGTTAGATGTACCATCTCACCGCGTTGCAGTATTACCAAAAAAGGGCTAGGGAGGAAATAAAGTGTTGAAAAAACAAACAGTTTGGTTATTAACGATGTTAAGTTTAGTTGTTGTGCTATCTGTTTACTATGTAACAACACCAGAGAAAATGAATAATGTAACGCCGACAGCGAGCGAAAAGATGGGACAAGAAAAGCAAGGAACTGAAAAAGAAACTACAAAAGAAACTACAAAAGAAACTTCAAATAATGAAGCTGGTAAAAAAGAAACTGCAAATAAAGAAACAGATAAAAAGGACAGTGGCAACAAAGGAACAAGTAGCAAAGAAACAAGTAACAAAGAAACGAGCAAAAAAGAAAGTAATGTAACAGTTCAATCAAGCGATGAGAACTTCACAGCTTTACGTATGCAAATGGAGGATCAACGTAGTGCAGAGAAAGAAAAGTTGCAAGATGTGATGAAATCAACAAAATCTTCAGCTGAGGAAATTAGTAAGGCAAAAGCGGATTTTGATGCAATCAATACAATGCAAACAAAAGAAGGGTTGCTTGAAACGGTTATTAAATCTCAAGGTGGTTACAAAGACGCACTTGTAAGAGCTGAAGGAAATGATATTAAGGTAACTGTAAAAGCGGCAAAGCATTCACAGAAAGAGGCAAATAAAATTATCCAACTTGTGCGAAGTGAAGCTGGATCTAAAGATGTAGGTGTTAAATTTGATCCGGTTAAGTAAGATGAAGCCCATTATGCAGCAAGAATACTAGAAAAAAGCTATCGTTTTCGATAGCTTTTTTCTAGTTCATTTTTATAGTCGTTTTGGATGTTTTCAATTGGGAATGGAGAAATGCGCTGAGAGTAAAAAATTAAGGGTTCGTGGTAATGGTGATTGCTTTTCCCGGATTTCAGGTGGATAAAGAGAACAACAAACCAAATGATGACAGCTGGTAGGAATAGAATGAGCCATACCATATTTCCACACCTCGCTACACTATATTTTCGTTCACTTTGAACATACTATTCTTATGTGAAGGAAGAATGAACGGCTTGTAAACAAAAAAATAATATTTGGTAAAAATATGTTTGTTTAAATGAATAGCATAAAGTGAGGATGGTAAATACAAGCTTTACATTATACATTTCAAAGAAAGAGAAATATGTTTTTTAGGAAGTGGTCTTGCCAATTTTGTGTGAAACTTGGTATTATTACTAGGTGATAAACTATTCGGTGGAATAATATTTTTACAGGAGTTTCGATTTATCATAAAGAAATATAGAGTTGGAATGTTAAGACTATTTATCGTAAGATAGGAATAGTAAATATTTTTATTAGTAAGGATTATAGAAATGGCCTTTCTAGTAGAGTGCATCGTATTTTTACAGTCAATACAGTTTTCTATATGCTGTGTATCTGTAAAAACGAGACAAACAAGTGTATGGGAGTGGATTTTATATGTTTAAAATTCAAGAAGTTCGTGAATTAATTAAATTAATTGATAGCTCTAATATTGATGAATTTGAATACAAAAAAGATGGTACAACCATTAAAATGAAAAAACGTGGTAATGAAGTAGTTTCTGTGCAAGCTCCAGTAGCGAAGCAAGCAGTGCAAACACAAGCTGTAGAAGTTGAAACAGCGGTAGCTCCAGCTCGTGTAGAAGCACCGAAGCAGGAAGAGAAGAAAGCAGTTCAAGATGAGAATTTACATAAAATCACATCGCCAATGGTAGGAACATTCTATGCTTCTTCTTCACCTGATGTACCTCCATATGTAAGTGTTGGAGATCGAGTATCAAAAGATTCTATTGTATGCATTGTTGAAGCGATGAAGTTGTTTAATGAGATTGATGCAGATGTAGAGGGAGAAATTGTTGAAATTCTTGTTAACAACGGACAACTTGTTGAGTACGGACAACCGCTATTTCTTGTAAAAGCGTAATAAGGGAGTCTTTGTGATGATAAAAAAAGTATTAATCGCCAATCGTGGGGAAATTGCTGTACGAATTATTCGTGCTTGTAAAGAGATGAATATTGAAACAGTTGCTATTTATTCAGAAGCAGACAAAGAATCACTTCATGTGCAAATTGCAGATGAAGCGTATTGCGTTGGGCCAACGATTTCAAAAGAAAGCTATTTAAATTTGACGAACATTATAAGCGTTGCAAAACTAACGGGTTGTGATGCAATTCATCCTGGATATGGATTTTTAGCAGAAAATGCAGATTTTGCAGAACTATGCCGTGAATGTAATTTGATTTTTATCGGACCAAGTCCAGAAGCTATTTCAAAGATGGGCACAAAAGACGTTGCTCGTGATACAATGAAAGAAGCAGGGGTTCCGATTGTACCAGGTTCACAAGGGATTATCAAAAATACGGAAGAAGCGATTGAGCTTGCGAATGAAATTGGATATCCTGTTATCATTAAAGCGACTGCAGGCGGCGGCGGAAAAGGAATTCGTGTTGCACGTCATGAAGAGGAACTTGTAAAGGGAATTCAAATTACACAGCAAGAAGCTAGTACCGCTTTTGGAAACCCTGGTGTATACTTAGAAAAGTACGTTGAAGATTTCCGCCATGTTGAGATTCAAATAATGGCAGATACACATGGAAATGCCATTCATTTAGGAGAGCGCGATTGTACAATTCAGCGCCGTTTGCAAAAACTACTAGAAGAAAGTCCTTCGCCTGCACTTGATGCGAACATTCGCAAACAAATGGGTGAAGCGGCAGTGAAAGCAGCGGTAGCGGTCGATTATACAGGTGCTGGTACGGTTGAGTTTATTTATGAATATAAAACGAAAAGCTTTTACTTTATGGAAATGAACACGCGAATTCAAGTAGAACATCCGGTTACTGAGATGGTAACAGGAATGGATTTAATTAAAGAGCAAATTCGCGTTGCTTCTGGAGAAAAGTTATCGTTACAGCAAGAAGAAGTACAATTTAATGGTTGGGCAATTGAATGTCGAATTAATGCGGAAAACCCTGCCAAAAAATTTATGCCATCCCCAGGTAAAGTAGAAATGTATTTACCACCAGGAGGATTTGGTATTCGCGTCGATTCAGCTGTTTATCCAGGCTATTCAATTCCACCGTACTATGATTCGATGGTTGCAAAATTAATTGTTCATGGAAAAACACGTGAAGAGGCAATTGCAAAAATGAAGCGAGCGCTTAGTGAATTTGTCATTGACGGCGTACATACGACAATACCATTCCATTTACAATTGCTAGATCATCCTGATTTTGTAAAAGGTGAATTTAATACGAAATTTTTGGAAGAACATGAACTTGTGACGCAGTGATACATTTAAAGGAGGTTTTTTTCATGGCTGAACATATGTTAGATATGGGTCAAGATACAACTCTTGGAAAAGTAGAAATTGCACCGGAAGTAATTGAAGTAATTGCAGGCATCGCAGCTGCTGAAGTAGATGGTGTAGCGGCAATGCGTGGCAATTTTGCTACAGATGTTGTTGAAAAGTTAGGAAAGAAAAATCACGGTAAAGGTGTAAAGGTTGAATTAGCAAGCGAAGATATCATCGTTGACGTTTATGTGATTATGTACTTCGGTGTGGCAATTCCAGTTGTTGCACAAAAGATTCAAGATAATATTCGCCAAGCGCTCTTTACAATGACAGGTCTTGAGCCGAAAGAAGTGAATGTTCACATCGTTGGCGTAACATTCGAAACACAAAAAACAGAAATCGAGCCAGTGTAAGAATGAAAGGTGCCTCGTGAAACAGGCACCTTTTTTCTCGTTTCATCCCTTCATGTATAAGACTTCTTAATTGTTATACTATTTTAAAAAGTATGAAATATAAAGAAAGATGATATGTTTTTCTAAAAAACGTACATTGTGATAGGGTATGGAACTTGAAGTTAATCTTTTTGTTATTTTTCAGCCTTGTAACCCGTGTGTGAAACGATAAATTGTGTTATTATCATTGTATTATAAGGTTGAAAAATCAATGAAAACTGCAAGAGTAAGTAAATTGACGGCTTATAAATTATAATAATATAACAAAACATAAGGAAAGACTTGAAGTATAAAGGAGAGTTACAATGAAACGTAGGACGGCTAGAGAAAGAGCCATGCAAGCATTATATCAAATGGATATTACTGGAGAATTAGAGCCAAAAGTAGCGGTGGAAAATACGCTAGAAGAAGGCGAAGAAACAAATGAATTTTTAGAGTCACTTGTTGTTGGTTTTGTAGAACATAAAGAAGCAATTGATGAAGCGATTCGTCAAAATTTAAAAAAGTGGAAGTTAGAACGTATCAGTGTTGTGGATCGCAGTATTTTACGTTTAGCTGTGTATGAAATGAAGTACATGGAAGAAATTCCACACAATGTAACAATTAACGAAGCAATTGAAATTGCTAAAACATTTGGGGATGAGGAATCTCGTCGTTTTATTAACGGCGTTTTATCTAATATAAAAGATACACTGTAATTTCTTTAAGGGGGAATCTTAAAATGGTAGCAGTAATCATCAAAGGAAATGAAGTTGCGGAGAAAAAACGAACACAATTAAAAGAAGAAGTTGTGAAGTTGAAAGAGCAAGGAATTGTCCCAGGATTAGCAGTTATTTTAGTTGGCGAAGATCCAGCGTCTCGTTCTTATGTAAAGGGAAAAGAAAAAGGCTGTGAACAAGTTGGGATCTATTCAGAGCTAATTGAGTTTCCAGAGACAATTACAGAAGAGCGTTTGCTTGCTGAGATTGATCGCTTAAATGAGGATAACCGTATTAATGGAATATTAGTACAATTACCTTTACCAAAACATATTGAAGAGAAAGCTATCATTGAAAGAATTTCACCTGAAAAGGATGTAGATGGATTTCATCCCATCAGCATTGGTCGTATGATGACGGGGCAAGATACATTTCTGCCATGTACACCACACGGCATTGTAGAATTAGTAAAAGAAACAAATCTTGATATTTCTGGAAAACACGTTGTTGTAATTGGACGAAGTAACATAGTTGGGAAACCAGTGGGACAGCTATTTTTAAATGAAAATGCGACTGTAACATACTGTCACTCCAAAACAAAAAATATAAAAGAATTATCAAAGTTAGCTGATATTTTAATTGTAGCTGTTGGAAGACCGAAAATGGTAACGGCTGACTATATAAAAGAAGGTGCAGTTGTAATTGATGTTGGTGTCAATCGTTTAGATACAGGGAAATTATGCGGTGATGTTGACTTTGAAAATGTACTGGATATTGCAGGGTACATCACACCAGTACCAAAAGGAGTCGGTCCAATGACAATTACAATGCTCCTTCATAATACGGTTGAATCTGCAAAACGCGCAGGAGTAGTTTGTAAATAATTTGAATCGGCTATGAGGAGAGAGAAATGGAAAAACAATATTTAACCGTTACAGCATTAACACGCTATATGAAAACAAAAATAGAGTATGACCCGCATTTGCAGTCTGTTTGGTTAAAAGGAGAAATTTCAAACTTTAAATATCATAGCCGTGGCCATATGTACTTCACATTGAAAGATGAAAATGCACGAATAGCAGCGGTTATGTTTGCGGGTCATAATCGCAATATAAAGTTCAGACCAGAAAATGGAATGAAAGTACTCGTAAAAGGCAAGATTTCTGTCTATGAGGCGAGTGGTTCCTATCAAATTTATGTTCATGATATGCAGCCTGATGGTGTCGGGAATCTGCATTTAGCTTATGAGCAATTAAAGGTTCGATTAGAGGAAGAAGGGTTGTTTTCTCAAGTTTATAAACAACCGATTCCTCCATATGCCAAAACAATTGGTGTCATTACATCACCAACAGGAGCGGCGATTCGAGATATTATAACAACGATTAAACGTCGTTATCCAATCGGAAATGTGATTGTATTTCCGGTACTTGTACAAGGGGAGTCAGCAGCTCCCTCGATTGTACAAGCGATTCGTGAAGCAAATGAGATGGCTGATATAGATGTATTAATTGTTGGGCGTGGGGGTGGCTCGATTGAAGAATTATGGGCCTTTAATGAGGAAATGGTTGCGCGGGCAATTTTTGCAAGTGAGATTCCAATCATCTCAGCTGTTGGACATGAAACAGACTTTACGATAGCTGATTTTGTAGCGGATTTACGTGCACCAACGCCAACTGCAGCGGCAGAACTTGCAGTACCGAATATTCTTGAGTTACAAGAGAAGGTGTTACAAAGAACCCTTCGCTTACAAAGAGCTATGCGAGAGATGCTACATAAAAAACAAGAACGATTACAAGTATTACAAAAATCGTATGCGTTCCGTTACCCAAGGCAAGTGTATGAACAAAAGGAAGAACAGTTAGACCGTGCTCTTGAACAGCTTGTTTTAGCAAAAGAGCGTTATATAGAGAAAAAGGTAAACCAATTAAAGCAACTTTCATTTTACTTAGAGAAGCATCATCCTTCTCAAAAAATTTCACAAACTAAGACAACGATAGAAACACTGCAAAAGCAATTGCAACGTGAAATGCAAACATTAATGCAAACGAAAGAGTTTGCATTTGTAAGGACAGCTCAAAAACTAGAAGCATTAAGTCCGCTTAAAGTCATGATGAGAGGTTATGGGCTTGTGTATAGTGAGAAGAAACAAGTGTTAAAAAGCGTGAAAGATGTCGGCCTTGGAGATGCGGTTTTAGTACAATTACAAGATGGAATATTAGATTGTAACGTATCGGGCATAGAGGAGCGTGAATTGAATAATGGAAAATAAATTAAGCTTTGAAGAAGCGATTTCGCAGCTTGAACATCTCGTTTCTAAGCTTGAACAAGGTGATGTTCCTTTAGAAGAAGCAATTTCATACTTTAAAGAAGGTATGGAGTTGTCTAAGCTCTGTGATGAGAAATTGAAAGATGTACAAGAACAAATGGCAGTTATCCTAGGGGAAGATGGAGAACTCGCACCATTTACTGCTTTAGGAGATGAAGCATAGTGGCATATGTAGCTTTTGATACTTTTGTAAAAGAAAGTAAAATTTTTGTAGAAGAGCAGCTTGTCCGCTATGTAAATGAATTACAATGTCCAAATGTACTTCGTGAAGCGATGGCATATTCATTGGAAGCGGGTGGAAAGCGTCTCCGCCCGTTACTTTTATTTGCAACATTGCAAGCATTCGGAAAAGAAAGAGATCTTGGAGTAGGAGCAGCTTGTGCTCTTGAAATGATTCATACGTATTCATTAATTCATGATGATTTACCATGTATGGATGATGATGATTTAAGACGCGGAAAGCCAACAAATCATAAAGTATTTGGTGAAGCGATGGCTGTTTTAGCAGGAGATGGCTTGTTAACGTATGCGTTTCAAGTAGTCACAGCATACCATCACGAAGAAATTTCTGCAGAAACAAAATTGCGACTTGCATTTGAACTTGCAAAAGCAGCGGGACCAGAAGGAATGGTTGCTGGACAAGTAGCGGATATGGAAGCGGAAGGGAAGCAGCTCACGCTTAGTGAATTAGAATATATTCATAAACACAAAACAGGCCGATTATTAGAATTTGCTGTGCTTGCAGGAGCTATGCTTGCAGGGGCTACACGAGAACAAGAAGAAAAATTGCTCGCATTTGCGAAATATATCGGTCTAGCTTTTCAAATTAGAGATGATATTTTAGATGTAGAGGGTACAGAAGAAGAGATTGGAAAACCAATTGGTAGTGATGCTTCAAATGAAAAAAGTACATATACAACGTTATTTGCTATAGACGAGGCAAAAGATATCCTAGAAGAAACAATTGTCAAAGCAAAAGATGCGATAGCGTCTTTACAATTACAAGATGAATATTTACTATCCATCTGTGATTTAATCGCAAAGCGTAATAACTAGTATAACAGCGTTTTCATTTGTTGAGTCATTCATCATTTTGTGGTATAAATGTAGAAAAAG
>NZ_JBALQK010000150.1:0-293 GCF_036965845.1 Bacillus sp. JJ1127
GTATACAATTATTTATTGTATCAGGGGAATCTAGAGGTCTTGGAGTTGGAAAAGCTCTAATGAATCATTTGTATAATTATATGAAAAGTATGGATGTGGAATCCTTATATCTATATACAGATAATAAATGTAACTATGGATTTTATGACAGTCAAAACTTTAAACGTATAAGTGAAAAAGAAATTTGTTTTGATTCAATGAAAGATAAACTGAATGTATTTTTATACTGTTATGATTTTTAACGAATAGTAAAAACCGTATCTCTTTTGTACAGAAATATGGAAAATATGTAT
>NZ_JBALQK010000150.1:438-7175 GCF_036965845.1 Bacillus sp. JJ1127
TTTGCAGGGATTATTAATTTACCGTTCCGTCGCTTTTCCATAACAATCTACCCCGGTGCTCTATTCTGGGTATCTTTCTTCTTAATCGGTGGCTATTGGTTAGGAGGAAACTTACATGACATATTTGAAGTGCTTGGATCGCACATTGGGAAAATTATCTTCGGAGTGATTGTCATTATAGCCATTACGTTAGGTATTCGTTTTCGGAAAAAATTAAAGTGTATGTTTGTACAAAATATAAGTTAATACGAAATTTATTTCGTTCAAAAGTTAAAAATAGTTAGAGTTAATACAATGGAGCTTGTTCAAATTGAACAAGCTCCTTAAAATTAAGCAAATACTCTCTTAACCTCTTTCGCAATTTCATTCATTAAATCTTCCGCTTGCGGATACAAACCAATTTTATCCATAAACGCATGGTCTGTACCATTGTACTGAATAAGCTTCGTAGGCACGCCGCTGCGAGCAAGCTTTGCCGCGTAAGCTTCGCATTCTACTTTTAAATAATCAAATTCAGCAGTTGCAATTAGCGTCGGCGGCATGCTGCTTAACTGATTTGACAGCAGCGGAGAAACATGAGGATCTGTAATTTCCGCATTATTTTGCAAATAGAGTTGGAAAAGTAACTCTCCACTTTCACCCATCGCTGAAATCATTGGAGTGATTATCTCTGCATGGTTACGAATCTCATACTGGTCGAGACTCCAGTTGAAATCTTCGGTTTGGACGCCAGCCATATTCACTGTCGGATAAATAAGCGCTTGAAGCTTAATCATCTCCGTTCCCTTTTCAATATCCATCAGTGTGCATACTGTAGCTAAATTACCACCTGCACTGTCTCCAGATACGGCAATTTGCTGTGGATTCACACGAATTTCTTCAGCATGCTCATACACCCATGTTATGGATTCGAAACAATCTGTCAGCCCTGCTGGATATGGATGTTCAGGCGCTAAACGGTAATCAACAGAAATAACAACGGCACCTGCCTTTTCTGCCAATGCTTTACACGGATTTTCCACGACATCAACACTTCCGGCTATGAATCCTCCGCCGTGAATGAAGACAACAGCAGGCAGAACTCCTTCGTTAGAAGGCGTATAGATCCGCAGAGGAATCGGTCCATTTGTTCCATCGATTGTTTTATAAGTGGTTTCGACTTTACTCTTCGTAACGTCGTCATTCTTCCAACCAAACATAGCTCGCATTCCCGTAACAAACCCCATAGTATCTGAAGGATCAAATGGCTGATTTGTCATCGCAGCCATTTTTTCTGCCGTTTGTAAAGTCACTTGGAGAACCCGAGGATCTAATTCGCAGGTCGCATCAGAATCAGGAATCGGTTTCGCAATAAAATCGAATCCTCTTTTTTTGACAGCTTGCACTTCCTCACTCAGTTTAGAAACTAGATTCACGTAAGAAGTTGTATTACTCATCATTACCGTCTCCTTTTTTGGTCATTTGTATTTCGGAAAACTTGGCTACCGAGTTCTTCGGTATTTCGCCGTGCGAGAATCATCAATTACACCATTCCAATTGAGTCCAAAGGAGAAGTCATATACATGGCCCTCAGAATCAACGTGGCATTCCATATCATGTGCGACGTCTTCCAGCTGTTCCTCAACTGTTCTCATGTTCGCCGGCATTTGCATCGGCAATAGGCCTGATGGCTCGTACCCCCCTGACAGAACGTCCATAATCGCCTGATCCTGAACGCCAAAGTTCACTACGATGGCATCAACTTCCGCCTCGAACTCTGCGACAACCATTGGATTCGATAGCAAAATCGATACGACAACCGGCTTTTCTTTCATCATTTCTTTCGTTTCAAGCACCATGTCTAAGTCGTGCGAATTGTGTGTTGTAACTGTTTTATCTTTATAGGAACGGTTCAATATATCGGTTTCCCTAGGGTCGCCAGCAATGCTCCGTTCGCGAGCATGCTCGGCTGTATACGGTTTGTATTGAAGGCTAATCGGCACATAACCGTTGCCGCCATTATCGGCATCTTCCTGACTGTATCCCGCGCCTGACTTTGGACTTTGAATAAACACAAGCCCGAAATCCGCTTCATCTGGATCATTGGTGATATCGAAATATTGGGCTACAACGTCAAGATCGACTGGATGCTCTGGTTTCTCCGGCGTTGGCATACCAAACCAGTCTTTTCCCTCCGGCAAATACCGCTTCGGAATGTATACTTTGCTTTTTGCTTGCATCGGCAGCGTCTGCCCCTTGTTTTTCAAAAGGACGATTGACTTCAGCTGAGCTTCATAGCCTGCCTTCAAGAAATCTGGATTACAGACGATTTTTTTACTTTCCTCAGACCAGAGATAAGGATTTTCGAAAAGACCAAGCTTAAACATATTTAGAAGCAGACGAACCGCTGATTGTTCGAACCGTTTTCTCATATAAGCTTCTCCGTGTTCAGATACACCTAATTGGTAAGCTTCTAGAACAGGCCCAACTTCGTTATTCCCTCCAAACTGATCCACGCCAGCCATCAATAGCTTATAGTGACGTTCCGCAACGCTCAAATGTTCAACGCCCCATGACTTCCCTGTCAAAAACGTATCTTTACTGCCATGCTCATCAGCAGTAATCAACCAATCTGTACAAACAACACCTTCATAACCATATTGCTCGCGTAGTAAATCGGTAATTAAATAAGAATTATAAGAGTTACCGACGTTCTCACCGTTTACTTGATCTTGATCGAATGAAATCGTGTAATATGGCATAACTGCCGAAGCCTTACTCGTCTTGCCTTCCAGCTGAAAAGCCCCGTCGACGAACGGCTTCAAGTGCTCTTCGAAATTGTTTCCTGGATAAACGGCATACTTTCCGCAACCAAAATGCGCGTCTCTGCCGCCCTCACCGCTTCCTCCTCCAGGCCAATGCTTCACCATCGCATTCACACTATCCAATCCCCAACCATCTTCTAGTTCCTTCTCACCTTCTGATGTTTGGAAACCGTCCACATAAGCGCGAGCCATATCTGTAGACAGAAGCGAGTCCTCGCCGAACGTACCGCTGAAGCGGAACCAGCGCGGGTCAGTCGCGATATCGATTTGCGGCGACAATGCTGTTGTCATGCCAAGCGCCCTGTATTCTTTCGAGGCAACTTCTCCGAATTTACGCGTTACTTCAGGATCGAATGTAGCGGCAAGACCAAGCGTTTCCGGCCAGAATGATACCCGAGAAGCTGTTCCTGCGCCGACGTTAAATTCGGAGCTGGCATCGGAACCGTGACGCGGATCCGAGCTATTGTTCGCCGGAATGCCTAAACTTGTTCCTTCCGCAACAGCTTGCAGCTTGTTGTTCCAGCGCGCAGCTGTTGCTGGATTTTCAACCGTTGTTATGAGAACATGGCGAAGATGATCTTCGGTCAAAAATGCGATTTGCTCATCCGTCAAATCCCATGGCTTAGCTCCGCTCCCTTCGTAAGACTTTCCGCCGTAAGTTCCTGGGAACCAACTGTCGCTCGCAGCTGGAATTGCTTGATGCCGACTGTATAACATCAATCCTGCAATCTCCTCGATGGACATCCGCGTGGCAAGATCTTTCGCCCGTTCCTCGGCTGGTAATCTCCAATCTTCATACGGCTTCAAGACCCCATCCTTACTTAAGTTTTTAAAAAACGAACCGTCCTGCTCAATGATGCGAACACTAGATAAAGCGGAATAGCCTAGTAGAGGCCCTTCTTCATTACGGACGTATTCAATCAACGGCTGACCTGCATTTTTCTCTTTAGTTGACATAGAAGAACCCTCCATTTCTTAAAATTAAATCGTTATTCATGCTATGAAGCGAGCATATAAATCATATATAAATCTTAGAAAACGTTTACATTTTAATTATAAAAAAACCGCTCGTCCTCGAAAAGACAGCGGTTTATCGACTTTTATTGCAATATTTAATCTTTTTACAGAAACAACCTGAGTCATTTAATTAAAACAGGTTAAATTTTAACCCAATTCGTCACCAAACAGGAATGAGCTCAATCAACTGGGCACCGTGCGGCTCCAAAATGGAAATACAAGTTTGGCTATCATCCACTTCAACATACTGACTAGTCATACGCGGCCGAGCGCCCGCTTTCAAGTATTCCACCTCTTCAGAACAGAGCGATTTCGGTGCTCCCATCTCCACCCAGCGGTCATAACTACTTCCGTGCTTTCGGCCAATCGTGCGAGTAACGATCCGATACTTGCCGCTCGGTAAACCCGTAAGCTCCAGCTCTAACTTGACAGTCTTCACATCTTTGAAACCGTTATACCGGTTAACCGAATCGATAAAGGAAATATCGCCGAGCGCGTACAAATCATCGAAATGACAATAATTAAAAGTCAGCACTTGATAACCGCCCCGGCCAGATGTAACGATGTAACGATCACCACGCTCAATGAGGCGATCACCCAATTTCGCCAACAATTCATAGGCAATCATACCAGCTTTGGGTATGCCATATTGAGCAAGCAAACCGAGTCCCCCATGAAACAAGTCTGGCGAAGCGGCCGTTTCTTCAATGTTATCGCTTAGCACCCAGTAACCGAAGCCTTCAATGCTGTCCAAATTATCGATAATATTTTTGACGATATAAGCAGCCTTGTATAACGTATCATTCGTTAACTCGCGGTGATACGAAGTCGAATTCCACTCTGTCAAATACAGATTGGCCCCGGACATCTCATATTTCTCAAGCAATCTTTTCTCGTTTGCAAGCCGATCCTTTAAAAAATCTGGATTTGGAGACACACCTCCGAACTCCTCAATCAGTTTCTGAAGCGACTCCAATTGCTTGAATTGCTCCATCTGCTCCAAGTTATTCAGCCTTTCATGCGGGTAAAAATGAAGCGGAATAAAATCCGGTAAGCACTGCCGCTCACGACAAAAAGCGAAAAACTCATCATAAAATTTCCCCTCATCAAGCGTAATGATTCTGCCCGGAGCCCCGATTTGAAGACGAGGTGATATACGTTTTACCGTTTCATAGGTGCGAGCGTACAACTCCATGTACTCCTCCATCGTTCCCGGCCAAAATGCCTTCAACTCCGGTTCGTTCCAAAATTCGAATTTCCAAGATTCTATCTCTTCCTTGCCGTAACGATTCATGCAGTGGCGTAAAAAACGATCGACAAGCTCACACCATTTATCTATAGACTTCGGCGGACTGATATAGCTCTTTACATAAAAAATGGCTTTATCCGAATCCGCTGCCAAAGCAGAGGGCATAAATCCAAGCTCAATAAACGGCTTAAGTCTAACTGAAAGGAGAAAATCGAATAGCTCATCGACCAATCTGAAATTGTATGTCGGCTGGCCTGCCTTATCCTCTGTGTACACCATCATGGAGTCATCAAATATGCCATGAAACCGTAAATAGCGAAATGGGTAGCGCTCCTGAACTAGTTTGAGTTGCCGCTGCATGTCCGCATGCAATCCTTCTTTTGCTTTTCCAATCGTTATTAAATTTTTCCATGTATGCCTGATTGGACTGCTTTGAGTGGATACGTTGACCTGATATGCCTCCGTGTCCAGCGCCGTAATCTCTTCTGCCTGCGGCGAAGGACTTCTCTGTAAATATTGGCTAATGATTCCGAGCGCACTGGATTGATTAAACGTCAAATAATTGGAAGATGCCCGTTCTTTCTTCTTGCCAAGGTCTGGACGAAAATGCTTCCGGTACTCGTTTGGCGTTACGTTATACCTTGTTTTAAAGGCAGTATAAAATGACTTGGCGTTCGGAAAACCGTGCTTCAGCGCAATATCAGCAATAGGCGTCTCCCCATTGTGGAGCAGTTCCTCCACCGTATGTTTCAAACGAATGCTCGTCAAATAAGATTGAAAATTAAGGCCGATGTTATCACTGAAAAACTTAGACAAATACGGAACGGACAAAAATTCACGCTCAGCAATTGCCTGTAGCGTAATCGGTTCTTTATAATGGTCGTCAATGTAGGTAATGATACGAAGCATACGCTCCATATATTTCTCGTTCATAACTCCTGCGGATGCCGAAACCTTAAATTGTTTCAGAAGAATAGAGAGCACTTCTAACATTCGAATTTGCATGTCAATCTCATATGCGTCACCTTTTTGATACGTTAGCTGCACCATCTCGGCCAGTAAACGACGAATCTCGTCTAAAGCATGACGCCGCTCCTTATCCGTCTCCCCCGAATAACAATTGAAACTAATCTCATCCGCCCTTGCCATTTTTTCCTTCAAATAACTAAAAGGGATAAGAAACGTTGCGATAATGTTCCGATCAAGGCCGATCACCTCATGCACATGACATTGGTTGATTAGCAGCACGTCCCCTTCAGAAAGCGTCCGTTTCTCATGATGTAGTCTAACCTCCACCGTACCGCGCAGCACAAAAATAATTTCTACGCTGTTATGCCAATGACTCGGTACATAGTTCACACTGTTCAGTGAAACATCGAAGGGCAGACTGTCGTTCGTCTCAACCAACTCGTATACGGCATTTCGCATGAACTTCTCCCCCGTTTCCTAGAATGGTAGTTTCTTTTTCATCTGGCTCTGACTTGTAGTGTAATTCCACTAAAATTACAACAATGATAGATTTATTGGGTATATCCGTTTTTATATAAATCCATTTTAATTTTTCGACATCTAACTCCCTGCGGTGCAGAATAAAAAGTAACCTACACGCGTTTGTTCTTTCTATTTTTACTTCGCATGTGGCAGAAGAAGGCACTGACCGCTTCTAT
>NZ_JBALQK010000150.1:7295-9831 GCF_036965845.1 Bacillus sp. JJ1127
CGAAGAAATGTGACAGCTGCTGGATGAAACATTGATTCAGCTGGAGTCGGATTTCATGTTTCTGCAGATTATTCTGTTACTCAAAGTAATACAATAGATACAAATAACAGATATACTAAAATTAGAGCATACGCAGAATATAATGGATACCGTTTTGATGTATGGGAATCTAGTTGGTTTAGTGATAGTAAAGTAGAAAGTAATGCAGCATGAAGATCAGTAGGAATATGTTTTGTAACATATCGCTCATTCCTTGCTCTAGTCTAATAAAAAAGGAGGCATCTATTTGAAACATACTAAAATACGTATTATTATTTTGGCGGCTGTATCATTAATTGGTGGAACTTTACTTTTAAAAAGTCTAGAGTTAGCTGAACCTCTTGTTCACTCCTGGGTACAATCAATGGGTGGAAATATAGATACAGCAACATATAACGTTGTTTTAAATAATTATGCTAATAACTTTCGAGTATTGGGCGGAATTATATTTGGGGTAGGCTTTTTCTTCTTTATATATTCATTGTTTTTTACAAAAAAATGAAAAATCCCCTTCAAGTAATCGTGTAACATCCATGTATGTACATGGTCCTTTTACACTTTCTACTTAAAGGGGATTATCTTTTATAAAATAAAACGATTTACTCGCTTATTTATCCCGCATTAACGGGCAGTAATACTCCCATCTCAAAATTCAGCAAAAGCAAAGGAGTGAGGCGGGAGATAAACTGCCCGTAAAAGCCCGATTGGTGAGGGCTAATAATCAGTGGGGGATGAAGCCCCCCACTAATTAAAGTTTCACTTTATCTTATGAATACGCGTCCTATTTGTGCTGCTGATTGCGGATCTATTGTCCATTGGTCTTTGTCTTTTTGTACCATTTTAACTGTAACTACCTCTTCAGCATATGATAATTTTACGTCTTGTAATAGTTTATTATATGTTTCAAAAATGGCCTTCATAAGGTCATCTTCTGAGATATTTGGATTTTGAGATGCCAATTTCATCATTTCGGTTTGCATTGGTGATTGTAGTGCACTCACATCCATTGGTTTTCCCTTCAATTCAACTTCTGCTTTTCCATCTTTGCTGGATAGTACTTTTGTTTCATATTTTACATTTTTTTGAATCGCTGCTTTCAAATTCTTAAGGAACTGACTTAATAACTGATCATCAACTTTTTTTCCTATTTCTCGCTCCATTTGTTGCTTAAATCCGTTTTCAACGTCGCTAATAAATTGAGAGCTGTCTTCCCCTGTTAATTTTTTTAATTTATCTATATCTTTATCATAAAATGCTGCATTCACATATGCATTTAATGCTTCAGCAGGCTTTTGTAAACCCTTTGCCTGTTCAGATAATTTTTTTCCGTCAATTTTATATGTCGCTTTTTCTTTACCATCTTTCTTTTCATCTACGGAGTATTTCTTATACACTAGCTCATAAGAAGAGTCCTCCTTAACATCAAAATACAAATTCCCTTCTATTTTTTTTCCTTTATCAAGATCGCCTGAGTTTAACATATCATTGGCTGAACCAAAATACTCTTTTGCTACTTGATCACCTTGATATAGAGTAAAATCTTTAGGAATCATATGTAATGTTTCTTCTCCTGTATTTTTCAGGCTAACTTTCACTTTTAACACTTGACCATTATTTGGTTTTGAATATCGATCGGGTAGAACAAACTCTGCGCTTTCTACCTGTACCTCGACACCTTTTAATTTTGTAGTCTTCCCAACTTCAACTGTTTTCGGTTTTTCAGGTTCTGATGACGTTTTTTTCGCATTACAACCACTTACAATTCCAGTCATCAAAACAGCTGTAATACAAATACTTGCTAACTTCTTCATACTTATTACTCCCCCATTGCCTTTTCTACTTTTTAGAATAATCTTAAAATCCCCTCTTAATTATATACTGGAATATGAAGATTTGCATAGAAAAAATGGAAAACTTATACTGAAAATACTAATATTACCTTATTATATTATTCGGATAAAGGATGCTATGTAAAAAAATGAAAAGTATAAAAATAGTGGCTACAGTCGTACTCACAACAGGATTAGCGTTATCGGCTGTGGCACCATATGAAGAAGCTCATGAAGATGAAAAAGATCAATTGCAGGTTCAAATGCAAGAAAATTCATTCTGCACAGGTGAACTTACATTACCATCACAAAAGGCTTTGAAGCAGCAAAAATTAATTAAACAAATTCGCCTGAGGTAAAATATGATTCATACCAGCTTTTTTGTTTCAGATCCATATTCTATCTATATGGTCACATCTGAAGTTATTTCAGGCATATATATTACAAAGAAAATTAATAGAAAAGAAACAATCTCCTTTATTATTAAACTGTACCCCGAATCGTGGCCACTTAAAAAAAGTCCATGATTCGGGGTTTTATGTATCTTTTCCCCCACTGTAGTTTTGAAATAAAGTCGTACCGTTTTAAAGAAAGTTATACCGTTTATAAAAAAGTTGCACCGCTTTATCCCTTTGTATAAAGGGATATTTTTTGTGCGTATTTTTAAT
>NZ_JBALQK010000150.1:10073-10218 GCF_036965845.1 Bacillus sp. JJ1127
CTAATTCTTGCTTTTAAAATTGCAAATATATTTGAAAAGTCAATAACTGACGTGTTCGATTATCAGGAGGAGTGAGACATATGTTGTGGTTAAAATCTTTATTTTTAGTTTTAATATTCATCAGTCAGATGTATGTAATAAAATT